>JAGNUI010000095.1 GCA_017987065.1 Arenimonas sp. | reverse complement strand
GCGCTGCCACCAATATCTGGCACTTTCAATTCAATTGTGCTCATATTTTCCTCAGACCAATAAAAGACGAAGGTCGCTGAATACTTGCGCCAAATAGGCCGTGAAACGCGCAGCGGATGCGCCATCAATAACCCGATGATCGTATGATAACGACAAAGGCAACATTAACTTTGGCTTAAATTCTGTGCCATTCCAAACCGGCTTTGTTTGCGATCTTGAAACGCCCAGAATGGCGACTTCCGGAGCATTAATAATTGGCGTGAAGGCCGTGCCACCAATGCCACCTAAAGAAGAAATAGTGAAGCACCCGCCCTGCATATCGTTGGCGGTTAATTTCTTTTCACGTGCTTTCGCGCTGATTGCTGCTAATTCATGCGAAAGCTCTACTAAGCCTTTTTTATCACAATCGCGAATCACTGGAACCACCAAACCATCGGGGGTATCAACCGCAATACCGATGTGAAAATAATTTTTGAGCACTAAGTTCTCGCCATCGAGCGAGGCATTGAAGCTTGGAAATTTTTTCAAGGCTGCCACCGACGCCTTAATAATAAAGACTAAGGGTGTGATTTTTACTTCTATCTGCTCGGTGCCAAGTTGCTTACGGAACGCTTCCATTTCGGTAATATCCGCTTCATCAAATTGCGTGACATGCGGAATCATCGCCCAATTGCGCGCGAGATTAGCGCCGGAAAGTTTTTGAATACGTGATAAAGGCTGGCGTTGAATGGATCCAAACTTGCTGAAATCAACTTGAGGCCATGGCAGTAAATTTAAGCCATTACCCGAAGACGCAACGCTTGAAGAAGCGCCGCTGCTCAATGCGGCCTTCACATATTGTTGTACGTCTTCCTTAGATATTCGACCGCCCCGCTCCGAACCGGTCACTAGACTTAGATCAACGCCTAATTCGCGCGCAAATAATCGCACCGAAGGACTTGCATACGGCACTTTGCCTGGCACTAAATCGCTAGATGCAATAGCATGTGTCGGTGATTTAGTAGTAACAGGTGCGCTTTGTAGGGGCGAATGATTATTCGCTATTACGACAGGAGTGGGGCCTGTAGGCTCAGTATTGGCAATATCTGCTTTAGCAATTGGCGCCTCTGCAACAACCGCATTAGATTTAGGTGCATCCAAGGCAATGGCTTCAATACGAGCAACTAAGGCTCCTGTAGTAATTTCATCGCCTAGCTTTACCAAAATCTCAACGATTTTGCCGGCAACAGTCGAGGGCACTTCCATGGTTGCTTTATCAGACTCCAAAGTGAGTAAGCTCTGATCTTTGATGACCACATCGCCAACTTTCACCAAAATCTCAATAACTGGAACACCCGCGTCACTGCCAATATCCGGCACACGCGCTTCTAATAAATCGGGCATACAGTTCACCTTGTTATAGTCTCTGCCCTATTGTCGCCTGAGTTGGCTAACTTGCCAATGCCTTAGGTGAATTCCTAAAAAAATTCCCGCCGAAGCGGGACAGAGAGGAATTAATTTTTAGCAGTCAGTTCTTGGTTCTTTTTAACGTCCAAGAAGTTTATTGGCTTGCCATTAGGCAATCTGACAGTTAAGGAGTTCTCAATCTCATCCATTTTATGAATTCGATTGCACATTTTTTCTGCTAAAGGCTCAAGCGCTTTGGCGCGCGCCTCTATTTGTTTATCCAAATCATTTTCCATAGCTTTCATGCGGGCTTCCATCTCATTGGCTTTAGCCTCACCTGCAAACATTGCACTGAATGCAAAACTGAGCGCATTACCAGCAATGCTAGGCACAAACTTGGCAACTATCGGCTGAACAATAGCCTCCATTGCATCGTCGTTGAACATAAAAACAGTATTTGTATTCTGCAATTCCTTCAATGTGGCTTTGCGGTCATTTTGGTAATTAGCCAAAACTTGATCTGGATTACGGCTAAGGCTTGCAGAAGCAATACTCAACCCATCATATGCAATATTTACCGCATCAATAACGACTTTTTGAGATTCAGGCAATAATAATCGCATTTCAGTTTCAAAGGAATTAATACGCTTTTGATCCGCATCAGATAATTGCGATTGTTTGCCATTAACAAACAGTTTGCCGCCGCCAAGCACCACAACAGGCTTGCCATTTTGCTGCCCTTCAAAAACAAATGCCTGTTTGATTAGGCTGACATTGTAGTCTGATGACGCATCACAACTAACTTGCATGTCAATGTCTGTTGCTTGAACACCCGAACTACTTGCCATAAATAAAGAACCGGCAAGAAATGAAATTAACCCTAAATTTTGCTTTTGCATACGAAACCCGTCAATCCTGTATTGATAGGAGTCAGTTTATGCCGTAAAAGTTCCCTTGCCATGTGCCATTAGCTTGCATGACTTTGGTAACTGGTCTGCGATGGCATACAATATTGAAAAATGGGTACACGAATGAAATTAACAGCCTTTATTGAGAAACATACACTACTGTTATTGCTTCTGACCGCGTGCATTTTGGCTTTGGCATTTCAAGGCAGTCGCGGCTTACTCGAGCCCGATGAAGGCCGTTATAGCAATGTTGCTCTGCAAATACTGCAACATAACGATTGGATTTCGCTATATCGAAACCAAGATAGCCTGCACTTCACCAAACCACCTTTAACCTATTGGCTGATTGCCGCCTCAGTTTCCGTGTTTGGTCATCATGAATGGGCGGTTCGTTTGCCGATGGCCTTGGCATTTATATTCAGTGTTTTTCTTGTTTTTCAGCTCGGTAAAATTTTTGTTCCGAAACGAGCTTGGCTACCGGCATTATTTTTCCTAGGCTCTCCTGCAACTTTTTTTGCCTCGACGACAGTAAACACAGACACCGTGTTGGCTGCCATGCTTACGCTAGCCATGACCTGCTATGCACAAACGCGATTTGCTGGCAAAAGCAATTACTGGCTTGATGCCATGTGGCTGGCTTTTGGTTTGGCATTTCTCACCAAAGGGCCGCCAGCATTATTGCCTTTATTAGTCGTGTTAGTTTTTGATATTTGGCATAAACAGGCCAAAAGCCTTTTTAGACCACTCGGATTGTTGGCTTTTGTATTGGTGGGCTTTAGTTGGTATCTTGTCGTGATTTTACGTCACCCAGGATTACTGGATTATTTCCTTGGCCATGAAGTGTATGCGCGCATTGCCACCGATGAGCACAAACGCAATAGCGAATGGTATGGCGCTTTAAAAATATATTTGCCGGTATTACTTTTAGGCGTACTGCCTTGGATCTTGGTATTGCTTAAGCAATATCGTGCAAAAACCTTAACGCTTGAACCCTTGCCCTTAAATCAACGCCGTTTTTTATGGCTTTGGTTTTTATTGCCTTTGCTTATTTTTTCACTGTCTCAATCGCGCTTGTATTTGTATATTCTTGGGCTGTTCGTGCCAGTATTAATGTTGTTGGCTCAGAAATTGCAAGATTGGAAAATTGGTAGCGTAGCAAAATTCGGAATAGTATTTTGGTTGCTATTTCTGCTGTCCATCAAAGCGTTTGCGCCCGTTATTTTGAGCAATCACAGCAAAGATTCGCGCGCTTTTGCCGCCGACATCAGGCCGATGCTACCAGGGCATCCTAATCAAATTATCTTTGTTGAAGACATGTCCCGTAATGGTCTCAATTTATATTTTCAAACCAACGTGAAGAAAGTCTCTTTCATCAAACAACCCAAACCTATTTCTGACTCGGCAAATGATTCTAGCTTGGCAGAGGAGTTGGCACAAAAACGTGATAATCGCATTTTTATTATGAAGCGCGAAACGGAGCAAAAATTTCTTGATGAATTAATAAAAAACAACGTTAAGCCCGTTAAACTTGGCGAATGGATTGAGAAAAGTAACCCTAGTAAAAGAGATCGAATGATTTACACACTAAAAGATGAATTTACCTCTGAATAAATGCACTGTTTAATTCGAACTATTAAATAGTGCAAAAAAAACGGCCGAAGCCGTTTTACAATTTACTCATATACTATTTACTGCGTAACTGCTTGAACAGGCGCCACTCCTTGAATTGGATATTGGCTGAAGATTTGGGTCACAGCCGATTGAATGGCAGCGCCTGGATTTTCCATCGCTTTCTTAGACAAGGCACCTTCCAGAACACCTTCCCAAATCAGTTCTTTACTAGCCACATCCACAACATCAATACTGACCGTACCCAATTTATAGTTGCGTGATTCAACATCATTGCCGTAAATTGGCGCGCCAAAGCCTAAACCATACCCATAGCCGCGACCATAACTTCCATAGCCGCCATATAGCCCCACGTTCACGCCAGGCGTTGAATAGACTTCAGTCATGTTCTGCACATTTGAAAAGAAATTGACCCATAATCCTGGATTTTCTGTTGTATAAACATAGCCGCGCGCTGACATTTCATTTTGAACGGCACGTTTGAATTCACTGGTGACAATGGTCGAATAACCGGCTTTATCGGTGCCTAATTGTTCCGCATAACCCCAGGTTTTGTATTGCGAAAAATTTGTATTCGCTCTGGATTGGGATGTGATCGAGGGGCCCGTTGTACATGCAGTTAATGTTAAAACTGCTGAAATTAATAATGTTTTTACCAGTGCATTTTTCATAACGGCCTCAGTGTGTGTCATGCAATCTTGATTATATACCAGATATTTTTATCATTTTTAACCCATACGCTATGGGTGTTCAGCTTCTATTCCGGAAGCCTCATGGCGAGCCAAATAGATGCCGCTGGCTACAATAATGGCTGCACCAATGAATACACGAAGCCCTGGTAGCGTATTCCATATCAATAAATCCAGACTCAAACTCCACACCAATGCAGAATATTCAAATGGCGTGACGGTTGCAGAGGGCGCTAATTTAAATGCTTCGGTTATAGTCAGTTGCCCAATGAAGCCAGTGATGGCTAATGCAACTAATAACCCGTAGTGTTGTGGCATGATTGGCATCCAACGAGGCGCTGCCAAGAACCCTGCCACCAATGAAACACCGAGCATTAGCCAAAACACCATGCTCTCGGTGCTGTCAGTACGACTCAGCAAGCGCACGGTAATGGCTGAAAAGGCGTAGCAAACAGCGGATGCCAATATGGCCAAGCCTGCCAAGCTCACCATGCCACTACCCGTTGGCTTAAGCACCACCAGAACGCCAATTAAACCAATCACTATCGCGATCCAACTGGCTTTAGCCACTTTTTCGCCCAGAAATGGAATGGAAAGTGCGGCGATTACCAAAGGCGATATATAAAATAATGTGTAGGCTTCAGTTAATGGCAATTGCTTTAAAGCAAAGGCAAAGAAAGTCAGCATTAGCACACCAAGGACCACGCGAAACAGATGCAATGGCCAGCGTATTTTCCATAAGCTTACCCAAGCGCCGCGCCAATGCACGTAGACAATAATGATGGGCAATGCACTTATGGCGCGCATGGCAGTAACTTGAATGGCAGGAAAGTCTGTTACTAGCTGTTTCATCACGGCATCCATAAGGCTGAAAGCCAAGCAGGCCAATAGCATCATCATAATGCCGCGACGTTTATTATCATTTTTTGTATGCAATGTCATCGCCACATCATTGCACAAGTTTCCGTTTCCGTTCACACTATTTGCTAAAGAATCAGGAGGATTTATGCCATCGTT
>JAGNUI010000094.1 GCA_017987065.1 Arenimonas sp. | reverse complement strand
GCCAAGCAAATTGGCTTGATTCACGAATGTGTGGCCGCTGAACAACTCGATGAAACGCTGGATCGAATTTTGCATTGGCTTGGCAAAGGCGGTAAACAAGCGCAAATGGAAGCGAAACAATTGATACACGCATATCAGGCTGCTAATACGATAGAAAATATGCAAGCACAAGACAGCCAAAATGCTAAGTTGATTGCGCGTTTGCGTGTTAGCAATGAAGGCCAGCAAGGCTTGAATGCCTTTTTAGAAAAACGCCCAGCCGATTGGCTCAGCAAGGACAACCCATGAGCCTGTTCAAGAAAATACTAATCGCTAATCGCGGTGAAATTGCATGCCGTGTTATTCGCACTTGCAAACTATTGGACATCCAAACAGTTGCTATTTTTTCAGACGCCGACCGCGACGCAGAGCACGTGCGTCTAGCGGACGAATCAATTTATATTGGCCCCTCTGAAGCCAACTTCAGTTATTTGAATAAACAAGCGGTGTTAGACGCCGCATTAAGCACGCAAGCCAACGCCATTCACCCCGGCTATGGTTTTTTATCAGAGAATGCTGAATTTGCAGAAATGGTTGAAGAAGCTGGCTTGGTTTTTATTGGTCCGAAAGCCGCCAGCATGCGCGCCATGGGTTCAAAAGCCGGCGCTAAACAGTTAATGATTGCGCAACAGGTTCCGGTAATTCCTGGCTACAGTGGTGATAATCAACAACCCAGTTATCTGCTAGAGCAAGCGGCGCTGGTGGGCTATCCATTAATGATTAAAGCGGCGCATGGCGGTGGCGGTAAAGGCATGCGCATCGTACATCGTGCTGAGGCCTTTCTAAGCGCACTTGAATCCTGCCAGCGCGAAGCATTGAATGCGTTTGGCAAAGATCGGGTGTTGCTAGAACGCTACATTGAACAACCTCGACATATTGAATTCCAAATTTTTGCCGATACGCAAGGCAATACAATCCATCTGGGCGAACGCGAATGTTCAGCACAACGCCGTTTTCAGAAAGTCATTGAGGAATCGCCCTCGCCTTTTTTAACCGAAACGCTGCGTCAACAAATGGCTGCAGCAGCTATTCAAGCTGCCAAAGCGGTCGATTATTTGAACGCTGGCACCGTTGAATTTATTGTCAGCATGAGCGGTGAGTTTTTCTTTATGGAAATCAACTCACGATTGCAAGTGGAGCATCCGGTTACAGAAATGGTTACCGGCTTGGATTTAGTTCGCTGGCAAATTGAAGTGGCTGCAGGTTTGCCTTTGCCTAAACAACAACATGAAATTCAAAGCCAAGGGCATGCCATTGAAGTGCGTTTGTATGCGGAAGATTCTGCAAAAAACTTTATGCCAAGCAGTGGTGCCATTCGCAAACTCTACCTTCCAGATTGTAATTCTCATGTTCGCATTGATTCAGGGATTCGCGAAGGCAATCAAATCAGCGTTTACTACGACCCTATGCTGGCTAAATTGATTGTCTATGCCGATTCCCGCATTACCGCCCTGACTGCTATGCAAAATGCCTTAGCGCAGTGCCAGGTATTTGGCTTAGAAACCAATATTGCATTCCTAGAACATTTAATCGCCCACCCTAAAGTACAACTGGGCGAAATTGACACAGGTTTTCTTGATAAACATTTAGATCAAGTATTACCAGCTACTCAGCACGAGCTGGTTGGCCATCGTTTAGCGGCTGCGTATTTCAGCCTTATGCAAGCTAGCAAAAGTCTACCGAATAAAGATGCAGCGAACCCTTGGTCTAAGCAAGATTTTTGGCGCTGCCATGGCGCTGGGAAATTTCGAGTTAATTTAAAACTTGACGATCATTTTGATGTGCACTTAATTCAATTGACGCAGGCTAAATTAGTTCTTGAACACAACAACCAACACAACAGCGCTAGTATTTTGGAAGATGCAGAAAACTATTTGTGTTTAGATATAAAGGGTCACCATATCCGTTTTAATGCCTTTCAATTTGAAGATGAGTTAGTCATTCATGATGGCAAGCATCGTTCACACTGGCGCATTTTAAATACCGGAGCCGGCGCGCTTGAATCCAGCGCCAAACAAGATGGTTTTATCCGCGCCCCAATGCCCGGAAAACTGGTATTTATTCGCGTTGAAGCTGGACAAAAAGTTTCCAAGGGCGATGAACTGGCTGTGATGGAGGCCATGAAAATGGAACTCAGCATTAAAGCGCCTTGCGATGGCGTGATTGTCGATTGTCTCGCATTGGTTGGAAAAGTACTTGACGCGGAATCGCCCATCTTAAGTTGGGAGCCGTTGAATGAGTGACTTCATCAAGATTGTGGAAGTGTCACCCCGCGATGGGTTGCAAAATGAAACCACCTTCATTTCAACCAAAGACAAACTCGAATTAATTTCACGCCTGATTGATTCAGGCTTAAGTTGTATTGAAGTCGCCAGTTTTGTCAGCCCGAAATGGGTACCGCAAATGGCTGATGCGGCAGAACTTTATAGTCAACTTCCTAAACAATCCACTTGCCGATTTCCTGTGCTCGTTCCAAACCTGCAAGGCTATGAGCGAGCCATTGCCTGCGGGGTCAAAGAAATTGCGATTTTCACCGCAGCATCTGAAACGTTCGCACAAAAAAACATCAACGCCAGCATCGCTGAAAGCATAGAACGCTTCAAGCCGATTATTGCATTAGCCAAAGCAGATGGAATTGCCGTGCGTGGCTACGTGTCAACGGTGCTAGGTTGCCCCTATCAAGGCGATGTTCCGGTGGCTGATGTGGTTAAAATTTCTAAGCAATTATTTGATTTAGGCTGCTATGAAATTTCATTAGGTGACACCATTGGTGTTGGCACAGCTAATGCAGCACGCCAGATGTTACTGGCGGTTGCAGAGCAGGTCCCCATGCATAATTTAGCCGTGCACTTCCACGACACTTACGGGCAAGCGCTAGCGAATGTTGCTGCTTGCATTGATGCGGGTGTGCGAACGGTAGATGCTTCGGTGTCGGGCACCGGTGGCTGCCCTTATGCGAAAGGCGCCAGTGGCAATTTAGCGACTGAGGATTTGGTGTATGCGCTACACGGCATGGATTTTGCAACAGGAGTTAATTTGGATACACTAGCAGACACCGGCGCCTGGTTAAGCCATTTACTGGGCCATCCAAGTTTTAGCAAAACTAATCGAGCATTAAGACCATGAAATCTCAAAACTGGACGATACGACCAATCACTTCACACGATGATTCGCAAATAGCTCATGTGATTCGAACGGTGATGCCCGAATACGGCGCCTCTGGCGATGGTTTTGCCATCAATGATCCAGAAGTAGATTGGATGAGCAAAGCCTACCATGCCCCACGTTGTGCTTATTATGTGATTGAGTTTGAGGGGCATGTAATGGGCGGTGGTGGCATTGCACCTTTAGAAGGCGCAAGCAATGACCGAATCTGTGAACTACGGAAAATGTATTTTCTGCCAGCATTACGCGGCCAAGGGGCAGGACTTGCATTAATAGAGCTCTGCCTAAAAAAAGCGCGTGAAATGAAATTTGAGCTTTGTTATTTGGAAACACTAACCGGCATGGACAATGCCATAGCGTTGTATCAAAAAGTGGGCTTTAGATCGCTAGACAAGCCCATGGGAAATACCGGTCACAATGGCTGCAACCGGTTTTTCGCCAAATCGCTTTAATTGCCTAGAATTGGTTATGTCCGAGGGTGATAAACCAATTGGAGGCACCATCGGTTTCACGGGCATAGCCCAGAAGGAACAGTCCGAGCCAGGAATCAAAGCCCATAAAAGCAGAGGCATGGGTCTGGTACCCTTCAATCTGCAGAGCATCGGTTTGCCCCCAAATCTTGCCATACTCCAAAGTTCCGCCGATGACTGTATTGCGACCCATGAGTTGGCCGATACGGTAGTTGTAACCAACAAATGCCATGCGGTAGCTTTCAACATTGACTGAATCCAATTGATAGGCTGCAAACCGAGTTACGCCACCAACCTCAAACCAGTTCTGCAACCCCGGGGTGCCACTGTTGGCATGGTATCGAACGCCGCCAAAAATCGAGCTTTCTTTAAACGGCACAGCGCCAATGAAATCAAAGCTGCCTTGCTGGAACGTATCACTACTACCCCATGACTCATTGCCTTCAATATAACGTAAGTCAACCAGGATACCTTCGCGGGGCAGATACAGCGAATCCACAGTATCGACCAGGAAGCCAAAACCTATATTCCGTTTCTGGTAATTGACCTCGGGCAATGATTGAGCGCCGATTTGCTTATTGAAATCGCCAGCAGCCACTTCAGCAAAAACACCCGCTTCACCCCAATTACCAAAAGCACGGCCAATGCCTGCGGCGAGAAAGTACTCATTGCGATTGTATTGGGCAATCGGGGCTTCGAAAATCGAACCGAAGGTATAAATCGTCTGTCTATATCCCGTGCCAACACGTGTGAAGTAATTACCACCGGCAGATAACGGCTGATACCATGAGCCGACCAAAGCCGGTTCGTCACCGATGGTCAAAAGCCCGCGCAACTCGCCGCCGGACGCATTGAATGGTGCTGATAATACGCCAACGGAAAGATTGAACTGACTTTGACTGTTTTGGTTGCTTTGAAAAGTTAATCCGAATTCGGCTGATAATTTTCCTGTTTGTTTCGGTTCGACGGTTATCAGTAGTCCAGTTTTATTATCACGGTTGACTACTTCGAAGGTCAGCAGTTCAAGCGGGTATTGACCGTAAATCTCCTTGAACAGCTTTGCAATCTGCTCATAATCCAAAGGCTGGCCTTTGAGTGGCTCGAACGTCGATTTGAAAATCGTATTATCGTAAAGTGATTTATTGTCCAGTTCGACAAAAGTGATCATTGCTTTGCTATCGGGGCTAGGTATGATTTGCCGCGGCTGCACCGACGGGGCGCTCAACATCGCCAAACGCGGCGAAGCTGCTATTGCCGCCTCCGTGCCGATTGACAGCGCCAAAGCAATTTTTTCCGGCTCGAACGACGTGGTAGTAACATCATCACCGAGCTGCGGTCTGATCAGAATATCCTTATCGGTCAATGTCGCCACCGATGTGATGGTGTTGCCTACGGTCAAGAAACCGGTGACCTGATTAGCGATGGCCAATACGCTCGAATGGCTGTCAATGGCTGCCAAAGGCGTACCAACATCCACGGCGATCACGATATCGGCGCCCATATCGCGGACCACATCGATAGGCACCTGATTGACCATGCCGCCGTCGACTAGTAGCTGGCCATCAATAGAAATCGGTTTGAAGGCGCCCGGTATCGACATTGAAGCGCGCATGGCCATTGGCAAACTGCCAAAACCCAATACCGCAGCTTTTCCGGTGTTAATATCGGCTGCGACAGCCCGAAAAGGGATGCTTAACTGGTTGAAATCGGCGATGCCTGCGGAATTGCTGGATTTCTTAGTTAAAAAGAAAATAATGTTCTCGCCGGCCAGAATGCCAGAAGGCAGCTTTAAACCGTCCCTTCCGATGCCTGGCCGAGTTGGCGCCAATGAAAGTTGATCATCTTGCTTGCGGCGGAAACTGCGCTCTTGGCGAGGAACGGTATCATTGAGCAAGAGCCTCCAATCGAGGACCTTAATCATTTCCTCGAGCTCAGCGGAGGTCATGCCGGAAGCGTACAGACCTCC
>JAGNUI010000093.1 GCA_017987065.1 Arenimonas sp. | reverse complement strand
GCTACGAATTCCTGAGCAATATTCTCGCCACGCAAGGTCATTTTCTTTTCACCATCAATAAACACTGGAGCAGCTGGCGATTCACCGGTGCCAGGCAACGAAATACCAATATCAGCGTGTTTCGATTCGCCCGGTCCGTTCACAATACAACCCATTACCGCTAAGGTTAAATGCTCCGCGCCGGGGTGAGTGATTTTCCATTCTGGCATCTTCGCACGCACATGCTCTTGCACGGTTTTTGCCAACTCTTGAAAAAATTCTGAGGTGGTTCTACCACAGCCCGGGCAAGCGGTCACCAAGGGCGTGAAAGCGCGCATGCCCATGGTTTGCAATAGTTCTTGCGCCACAATAACTTCTTGTGAGCGTGAGCCGCCGGGTTCAGGCGTTAGCGAAATACGGATGGTATCGCCAATGCCTTCTTGCAATAAAACAGCCAATGCCGCGGTGGAAGCCACAATTCCTTTACTACCCATGCCTGCTTCGGTTAAACCCAAATGCAACGGATAATCACAACGCTTGGCCAAATCGCGATACACCGCAATTAATTCTTGTACGCCACTAACTTTTGCTGAAAGTATAATCCGATTCTTCGGCATACCAAGTTGAACGGCCTGCTCTGCCGAATCCAACGCTGAGCGAACTAGCGCTTCTTGCAACACGCGCATGGCCGACCATGGTTCTTGGCGTTGGGCGTTTTCATCCATCAGGTTTTGCGCTAAGCCTTGATCCAATGAACCCCAATTCACGCCAATGCGCACCGGCTTCTCAAAGCGATTGGCCAGCTCAATAATGGCGCCAAACTGGCTATCACGTTTCTTACCAAAACCAACGTTGCCTGGATTGATTCGATACTTGGCCAACATCTCGGCGCACGCTGGCTCTGCTGTGAGCAGTTGGTGGCCGTTATAGTGGAAATCACCCACAATCGGCACATCAATGCCCATCATCTGTAGTTTTTCAACGATAAACGGCAGGGCTTTAGCCGACTCAATATTATTAATCGTGACACGAACAATTTCAGAGCCGGCACGCCAAAGCTGCGCCACTTGCTTGACGGTACTGGCAATATCGGCCGTATCGGTGTTGGTCATGGACTGCACCACAATTGGCGCATCGCTGCCAACACGAATACGACCAACTTGGACTGAAGCACACACGCGTCGTTTAATCGTTATGTCTTGCATTATCAAACCTGCCCTATCACTCAGCGACTAACAACGTATATTCCAAGTTTGATGATAAGGTATTTGATTGACTCTCAATCGTACTGGATGTTCGTTGATTACCAATTCGATTAGGCTCATTACTATAAAACACCTCAATCTTTTGATTTAGATTTTGATTTTGTTGACGCCCTGATATTAAAAACTGCAAGGGCAAATGCTCATCCAATGGTTCTAATTCTAAGCCACGAAAGACAACGTTGCTTTGAGCACTTTGTTGATTCGTTAGTACCACCGATTGACAACGGCGCGTTAACAATTCGACACCAGCCACAACAGAGCCATTTTGTTCGTATTGCAACCAGCGAATAATCCCAACCATCCAATCTGCTTCTGGATGCATGATATTAAGACCAAGCACTTCGCCAACACGAACCCTTAGAGTGGGCTCGTTTTCCCAAATAATTCGATATCCCGCCAAAGAATGATCTAAGACCTCGGCATTTATGGCGCGTTGCGATGCACTCTCACCACCCTGATTTAACCAGTTAGCAGAAATGCTTAAGCCTTGCACACTGGCCTGTGGAAGTTGTTGAATAAACGTATCAAAATCCAAACCACCTGAAGCAAAATAATGAATCGTATTTAAACCAACAATGGTCTCAATAGAATATTTATTAAAATGACGCGTGAAGCCACGCGCCGTAGTTAGACCCAAATTGCGCCTAACTTTAAGCATGAGACTAACTGGAAAGCTTATAATTTTACCATCAATAAGCTTTAGCTCGGCGGTGTCGCTGTCGGTTGTTAATTCAAGCTCATTGACCGCGTTGGTCAGTTCTTGAAAACTGAAAAAAAACACTTGCTCATCCGGCAAATTACAATTAACCGGCAAGTCGGCATCAATAGGTATTTTTGTCCATTGCTCGGTCAGTTGATTAACACCAATACTGCATTGTGATGCATAAGCCATGGCTAGCTTATTCAGATTGTCTTGCTCCGTTTGAGCAAAAGAATAGGGATTGATGACTGAGACCAAAGCGATTTGACAATACAAATCATGAATACTGACTGGTGTTGGTATTAAAGGATCATCAATGGCTTTTTTTTCTAATTTAAGCTGTTTGGCAAATTGATAAATACGATGAATACCAAGCCAAACATTGGTGATGCTCGAGCGATACAATTTCCAACTGAGGGTTAAAGATTGTTGGTAATGCCAAATACTGCGATGTAAAGCCGTGTTTACTGAGGCAGTTTTGAGCATAGGAATTGCACCTTGCGGGGAACAAATCTCATAACAAGCTAATCGATAGCTGTCTGCTAAAGCAGTATGCAAGGTTAATGCCATCTGCGCATAAGCTAGTCGCTCTCTGACAAATGGCATGGTTGTGCCTATAAACTGGCGTTCCAGCCACGTAATAGCATCCACCACAACTTTACGAACTTCTTCTAACTGATTAAGGCGCGTCGTGCCAGATAATTTCTCTGCCAGACTACTCACTAAGCTACTGGATAACATTTCCGCAGTTTGACTTGGATTGCCTCTAGGCAATTCGTTAATCCAAGACTTTATTTGCCGGGAATTAACCGGCAATGACGAGCCCGGTACCTTCTCCATGGGGGCAAAATTTTGTGCTAAGCGTTGAAATGCTTCTGACATAGTCATCTCCTTATAGCCATAGTCTAAAGTAAATCGCGTAAATCTGTACACTCGGTTATTCTAATAGGGTGAGTCTCTCTAAACTAACGCCCCCCGAACGACGTATTCTTAAGCCAGTGCAATTGAATGCGCTCGCAAAAGATTTGCTGGAATCCAACTTCAACCAAATTTGGTTGGAAGGCGAAATCAGTAACTTAGCACGCCCATCCTCTGGCCACTTGTATTTCACCTTGAAGGACGATCGTGCGCAGATTCGTTGCGCAATGTTTAAAAGTCGCGCCATGTATGTCACCACGCCCATCAAAGACGGGCAATTGGTCTTGGTTCGTGCACGCGTCACTCTGTATGAAGCCAGAGGCGATTATCAACTGGCAGTGGAATCTATTGAAGCCGCCGGCGAAGGCGCTTTGCAATTAGAATTTGAGCGCTTAAAGAAACAATTGGAAGCCGAAGGACTGTTTGCATCCGCTCGCAAACAAGCGCTACCGCCTTATATTAAACGCCTAGCCATTATGACCTCGCCAAATGGCGCCGCCATCCATGATGTGTTAACGGTGTTGTCGCGTCGCTTCCCGTTATTGCCCATTGAAATTTGGCCGGTACCCGTTCAAGGCAGCGAAGCGGCCGGCATATTAACGCAAACACTGCAATCGGTTATGGCTAGCAATCGATACGATGCGGTGTTAATCACGCGCGGTGGTGGCTCACTGGAAGATTTGTGGCCATTTAATAACGAACACTTAGTGCGACTGGCGGCTACTTCAAGCATTCCGATTATTTCAGCCATTGGCCATGAAGTTGATTTCAGTTTGCTTGATTTCGTTGCCGATGTGCGAGCCCCTACACCCTCGGCTGCGGCTGAGTTGCTATCGCCATCTTGTTTGGAACTTGAGCAGCGCTTACAGCATCTGAAACAAAAACTGGATCGCGCTAATAGTAGTAAAAGACAGAATCTGGCGCAGAAAGCTGATCAAGCATTTATGCGTTTAAGCGCGCTCAACCCAAGTTATCGTTTACGCCTTGGCCAGCACAGCCTGCAGGCTTTGAATCTGCGCTTGCGGCAAGCCATGCAAGCACGCTTGAGTTTGCAACTACAACGATTAAAACTAAGCGCGCACCGCTTGGACCGTCAAAATCCAATGGTAAAAATTCAGAATCAGCAACTGCACATTAATTTTTTACAACAACGCCTGCACAGCCAATTTAGCCATCGGTTAAGCTTGCGTTTAATGCGACTAAAAAAAGCTGGTAGCAGTTTAAATGCCTTAAGTCCATTGGCTACACTGCATCGGGGCTTTAGTATTTTGCGTGACGCCAATAACCACATTATCCATTCCATCCATCACGTCAACGTAGGTGCGCCTTTAACGGCACAATTAAGTGACGGAATTATTTCATTAAAAGTTGCACCTAAAAATGACTGACAAACCCAGCAAGCCAATGAACACACTGAAAGGACTTTTGCCTTTTTTGAAACCGCATAAAAAATTAGTGGCTTTATGGCTATTGGCTTTAGCATTTTCATCATCGGCCACCTTGTTTTTTCCGGTGGCGATTAAACATTTGGTCGATGAAGGTTTTTCTAAAACCGGCTCAATTAATGAGTCGTTTATCTTGTTGTTTGTTGTGGCAATAGCACTGGCATTAGCCACAGCCTTGCGTTTCTTTTTTGTGTCGCTACTGGGTGAGAGAGTCATTGCCGATTTGCGAAAAAAACTATACGAGCATTTAATCCATCTCGATCAACAGTTTTTTCATGAGACCCGCTCAGGTGAGCTCATTTCACGCCTGTCAGCCGATGCTGAATTATTGCGTTCGGTAGTGGGCTCGAGCATGTCGATTGCCCTGCGTAGTGGTATAACCGTGATTGGTAGCGCCATCATGATGGTGGTAACGATTCCTATGCTTGGCGTCTACGTATTGGTTGGTATTCCTTTAATCGTGTTACCGATGGTGATCTCCGGCCGTGGTGTGCGAGGCGCATCCAAAAACAGTCAAGACCGTTTAGCGGATGCCAATGCAAGGGCCAGTGAAAGTTTTAATGCCGTACACACCGTGCAAAGCTATGCGCGCGAAGATTATGAAGCCAATCGATTTGTATCCGCCATTAATTATGCGCTAGCCGCTGCGCGTAAACGCATTGCCATGCAGTCCTTATTAACGGCTTGCGCCATCATCATCATTTTTGGTGGCGTCACCATACTATTATGGTCTGGCGCACGCAGTGTGGTGGCTGGCACGTTAACCGCCGGTACGCTCACTCAATTTGTGTTTTACGCCATGTTAGGTGGCGGCTCAGTTGGGGCACTCGCCGAAGTCTGGGCCGAAGTGCAGCGCGCAGCCGGTGGCATGACCCGCATCTCTGATTTGTTTGCGAAAACAAGTAGCGTGGGCAATACCATGCAGGGCGCCACTTTCACGGAAAAAGTGCAAGGTGAAATAGCCTTCGAAGATTTAACATTCTGCTATCCACAACGCGAGCAACCGGCGCTGACAAATTTCACTCTGAACATTAAACCGGGCGAAACCGTGGCTTTAGTCGGGCCATCGGGCGCGGGCAAAAGCACGGTCTTTCAACTGTTGTTGCGTTTCTACGATCCGCAATCTGGGCAAATTTCCATTGATCATTGTATTTTGCGTGACATGGCGCCCCATCAAATTCGCGACAACATTGCCATCGTGCCGCAAGATCCGTTTATCTTTTCAGGCACGGCCGAAGACAATATTCGCTACGGTAAATTGGATGCCAGTTCTGAGCAAGTGATTCAAGCCTGTCAAAGTGCCGAAGCCTGGTCTTTTATTCAAGAACTGCCCGAAGGCCTTCATAGCGAATTGGGTGAACACGGTGCGCGCTTATCGGGCGGGCAACAACAACG
>JAGNUI010000009.1 GCA_017987065.1 Arenimonas sp. | reverse complement strand
TCGCTTCAGCGCGGGTTTCAATGCGCTCTGCGGTGAATCCGGATTTGCCGAGCACCGCCGACAGCGCCATGCTGAAGCAACCGGCATGCGCGGCGGCTAAGAGTTCTTCAGGGTTGGTGCCTTTTTCATCACCGAAGCGGGTTTTGAAAGAATAGTTCTGATCGGCAAACAAGCCACTTTGCGGCGTGCTCATCGCACCTTTGCCGCCCATCAAATCGCCTTCCCAACGCGCTGTTGCAATTCGTTTGAATCCCATGACTATTTCCTTTTTATGTTCAGAATGTTTACTTTAACAAATTTAACGCTTAATCATAACTAAGATCTGTTGCCTTGCCCCAGAACACGCGATACGAATACGCGGTGTAGAACAAAATGGCGGGTAAAGTAATTGCTACGCCAATAAACATGATGAACAAGGATTCTGGTGCCGAAGCGGCCTGGTCATAGCGAAGTTTATCGACGACCAGATACGGAAATAGGCTGTAGCCCAAACCGATAAAAGCCAGTACGAACAAACTAATGGCACAGGCAAACGGTAACCATATTTTTTGATGTAGACCGGTCGAAAGTTTTTTCAACTGTCGTTCGCAAACGAAGAAACACACTGCTGTTAATATCGGTATCGGCAGTAGCCATAACAGCTCTGGCAAAGCGAACCATTTTTCGAAAATACGCGAACTAACCAGTGGTGTTGCAATCGATACAGCGGCAATGCCGAGACCTGTCAGCCACATACTTCCATATGCCCAGCGCACTGCACGGCGAAATAGTTTACCTTCGGTTTTCAATAGTAGCCAACAGGCGCCGAGAAGTGCATAACCGGCAACCAAGCTTAGTCCGATAAAGATAGCGAATACGGTGTGGCTGAGTGTATATTCAAAACCTAGAATATACATGCCGAGCATGAAGCCTTGTGAAAATGCCGCAAGCAAGGAACCGCCATAAAATGCCTTGTTCCAAAGATGCTTATGATTGGCATGTGCCTTGACCCGGAAATCGAATGCAACGCCGCGTAAAATAAGACCAATCAACATGAAGGTGACCGGCAAATACAACCCGCCGAGAATAATGCCATGTGCCACCGGAAACGCCACTAATAAGATGCCGACACCCAACACCAGCCAAGTTTCATTGGCATCCCAGAACGGGCCAATTGAGGAAATCATGCGATCTTTTTCGCTGTCTTCCGCGCGCCGCAACAAAATGCCGACGCCAAGATCATAACCATCCAGCACCACGTAAATTAGCATGGCGAGTGCCATCAAACCCAGAAAAATCAGTGGCAGTAAATCATTCATATCTGTGACTCCTCAATGGCAATGGGAGTGAATTTTTTATTGGCATTACGTGCCATGTAAAACAGTACACTGATATAGGAAATAATCAGCACAACATACAGCGAGAGATAAAGCCCGAGCGATAAACCAATAATCGGCGCAGCCGTTGCCGAGGCTGCATCTTTAGTCAGCAACACACCATAAACAAGAAACGGTTGACGACCGATTTCAGTGACATACCAGCCGGCCAAAGTGGCTATCCATCCGGAAAAGCTCATCGCAACCAAAATGCGGGCGAGCCAGTTTTTTGGAGCGCCTTGTTTGCGGGATTGCCATGCCGCTAACCACGACACTGCCAACATCAACATGCCGGTGCCGACCATGACACGGAAGCCCCAAAATACGGGTGCAACTGGCGGATGCTTTCCTTCAAATTCATTCAAGCCTTTTATTTCGCCATTCATATCATGTGTGAGAATGAAGCTCGCCAGTTTTGGAACGCCGATGGCAAAGTCATTGCGTCTTTCTTCTTCATTGGGAATGGCAAATATCAGCGCGGGTGCGCCACGTTCGGTTTCCCAGACTCCTTCCATCGCGGCCACTTTTGCCGGTTGATGTTCGAGTGTATTTAAGCCGTGCATATCGCCGACAAAAATCTGGATCGGAATTAATGTGGCGGCTACAAAAATACCGGTTCTAAGCGCTGCAAGTACCGAGGCGCTGCGTGCTCCGCGTAAATATTGATAAGCTGATAGACCGGCAATCAGAAAGCTTGCCGTTAAACCTGAAGCAATCAACATGTGAGTAAAACGATAGGGAAACGAAGGGTTGAAAATAATCGCCAACCAATTGGTTGCGTGGGCCTGGCCGTTGATCATTTCGAAACCGACTGGCGTCTGCATCCATGAATTCAATACTAGAATCCAGACGGCTGACATCGTGGTGCCAAATGCAACCAAAAAGGTGGCGAGCGTATGCATTCTTTCCGATACCCGTTGCCTACCAAACAACATCACTCCGAGAAACGTGGCTTCCAGAAAAAATGCCGTGAGCACTTCGTAAGCGAGCAAAGGTCCGGCGATGTTACCGACAGTTTGCATAAAACCCGGCCAGTTAGTACCGAACTGGAAGCTCATCGTGATGCCGCTCACCACTCCCATCGCGAAAGTCAGGGCGAAGACCTTTACCCAGAAACCATAGGCCTGCATCCATTTTTCATCTTTGGTTTTTAGAAAACGTAGTTTGAAAAATAGTAAAAACCAGCCCAATGCAATGGTGATGGTCGGGAATAAAATATGAAATGAAATATTGGCAGCAAATTGGATTCTTGCAAGGTCGAGCGCGTCCATCTTTTTTCTCCAGCGCGGAACACCCTTGTGCGCCGCTGATATATTTGTTGATTTTTTACTTATGAATTATTCGGACTTTCCGACGACGACTTTTATCTTGTCCTTGAATTCCAATAGCTTATTAACTTTGCCACCGAGCTCCATTAGATTCACTAATGTTTTTGGCGAAAGTTTTCGTACTTCAGAAAACCAAGTCGTCATTAATTCCATCAGCTCGTACATTTCGCGCATGCGGGCTTGCGCATGCTGTTCTTCAGTCGATTCGGGCGTTTCTAATAATGCGCCACGTAGCATGGAAAGTGTTGGCTCAACTTCCCTTCGCTGCCGCTCTTCAGCCAGCGTGGTGAAAATGTCCCAGATATCACCGGGGGCACTGAAAAAATCTCGACGGTCATTCGGTAAGTGTTCGAGACGAACTAGGCGCCAAGCCATGAGTTCTTTAAGGCTCATACTGACATTTGAGCGTGAAATACCCAGTTTTTCGGTTATTTCATCGGCATTTAGCGGCCTATTAGCAACAAATATCAAAGCGTAAATTTGCCCCACTGTGCGGTTAATGCCCCAACGGCTGCCCATTTCACCGAAATGCAGGACAAAACTTTGTGTTAGCGGACTTAGGTTCATTTTGTATTTTCTGTATTTTCAGTAATTACTGAAATTTCAGACATCATAATATGATGCCATGTATACGACAAGTGAATAACAGAATAAGCTCTTACTTAATACATTTAATGACCGTTCACAAAAACATGATGCATCATCTGACAATTGGTTGTATTATGTGCGTACCTTTTTATTTATCTCTCTATCTCGATTAAAGGATATATACTTCGATGAGCAATTTCTTATTCACTTCCGAATCGGTTTCTGAAGGTCACCCAGACAAAATCGCTGACCAAATTTCTGATGCCGTTTTAGATGCCATTCTTGCGCAAGACAAATCTGCGCGCGTGGCTTGCGAAACCATGGTTAAAACTGGCGTTGCTATTGTTGCCGGTGAAATCACCACTTCAGCGTGGGTCGATTTAGAAGCGATTACCCGTAAAGTGATTCTTGATATTGGCTATAACTCCAGCGAAGTCGGATTCGACGGCGCAACCTGTGGCGTGATTAATTTGATTGGCAAACAATCTCCCGATATTAACCAAGGCGTTGACCGCAAGAAGCCGGAAGACCAAGGCGCTGGCGATCAGGGTTTGATGTTTGGCTTTGCGACCAACGAAACTGACAGCTTCATGCCAGCGGCCATTCATTTATCGCATCGTTTAGTAGAACAACAAGCCAAAGTGCGTAAGAATAAAAATTCGCCTTTACCTTGGTTGCGCCCCGATGCAAAATCACAAGTCACTTTGCGTTATGAAGGCGACAAAGCCGTTGCCATTGATGCCGTAGTTTTATCTACTCAGCACGATCCTGGCATTAAGCAAAAAGATTTGATTGAAGCGGTGCGCGAAGAAATTCTCAAGCCAGTATTGCCTGCAAAGCTATTGCATAAAGGCACCAAGTTCCATATCAACCCAACGGGTCAATTCATTATTGGTGGCCCAGTGGGCGATTGCGGTTTAACCGGCCGTAAAATTATTGTGGATACCTACGGCGGTTGGGCACGTCATGGTGGCGGCGCATTCTCTGGCAAAGATCCTTCGAAAGTCGATCGTTCTGCTGCGTATGCGGCCCGTTATGTGGCCAAGAATGTGGTGGCAGCTGGCTTAGCTGATCGTTGTGAAGTGCAAATTAGTTACGCTATTGGTGTTGCAGAACCCACATCAATTTCGGTCACCACCTTTGGCACGGGCAAAATTGCTGATGAGCAAATCGAAAAACTGATTCGTGGCCACTTCGATTTGCGTCCGTTTGGCATCAACAAAATGCTCGACTTGTTACACCCAATGTATCAAGCAACCGCCAGTTACGGTCACTTTGGCCGCAAGCCAAAGGAAACTACCTACAAGTGGAAAGAGTTGGTGAATGGTAAGGAAGTTCAAAAATCGGAAACCTTTACTGCTTTCACATGGGAAAAAACCGACCGTGCCGAAGCATTGCGCAAGGCGGCTAAACTTTAATAAACAAAAAATTGGATCGGGTAAAATCCGGTCCAATTTTCACATGATTTACCCGTACACAAGTCTATTATTTGTGTGCAATCCACCCCATCGAGGGGCGCTGCAAGCCCGGCTATAAAAAGCAAGGGAACAGGCTCGATGAAGGTACCCGTTTCAACGGCGCCCGATATCCTTTCGTTTAAACCACGAAACACACATATCTGGAGCATCACATGAACGCAGTTGTCAAAATTAAACCTGATTATAAAGTCGCCGACATTAGCTTGGCAGATTGGGGTCGCAAAGAACTCGATATCGCCGAACACGAAATGCCAGGTCTGATGTCGATCCGTCAAAAATACGCCACCGCAAAGCCACTCAATAATGTCCGTGTCACTGGCTCATTGCACATGACCATTCAAACGGCCGTACTGATTGAAACCTTAAAAGATATCGGCGCCGATGTGCGTTGGGCATCCTGCAATATTTTCTCAACACAAGATCATGCTGCAGCAGCCATTGCAGTTACCGGCACACCGGTATTTGCTTGGAAAGGCGAGACGCTGGAAGAATATTGGGATTGCACCCTCGATGCCGTCACCTTCCCAGGCGGTAAAGGTCCTGAATTGGTTGTCGATGACGGTGGTGACGTGACCTTGTTGCTACACAAAGGCTATGAAATGGAGCAAGGTTCGGATTGGGTGAACACGGCTTCTGGATCGCACGAAGAACAAGTCATCAAGAATCTGTTGAAGCGCACCGCTACTGAACGCCCTGGCTTTTGGACCAATGTAATGAAAGATTGGCGCGGCGTTTCTGAAGAAACCACCACCGGTGTGCATCGCTTGTATCAAATGATGGAAGCTGGCGGTTTGCGCGTTCCTGCAATCAACGTCAATGACTCCGTCACCAAATCCAAATTCGACAACTTATACGGTTGCCGTGAAAGCTTGGCCGATGGTCTAAAGCGCGCGATGGACGTGATGCTGGCTGGTAAAATTGCCGTGGTTTGTGGTTATGGCGATGTTGGTAAAGGTTCGGCACATTCCTTGCGCGCTTATGGCTGCCGCGTGGTCGTTACCGAAATTGATCCGATCAATGCCTTGCAAGCATCCATGGAAGGTTTTGAAGTCAACACTGTGGAAGCAACCCTTGGCCGTGGCGATATTTATGTGACCACCACTGGCAACAAAGACGTGCTGACTCTGGAACATATGCAAGCCATGAAGGATCAAGCCATCGTTTGTAACATCGGCCACTTCGACAATGAAATTCAAGTAGAGCGTCTGAATACGTCTAGCGCTGTTAAATTGAATATCAAACCGCAAGTCGACAAATACACCTTTGAGGGCGGCAACGCAATTTATATGCTAGCCGAAGGCCGCTTAGTAAACCTCGGTTGCGCTACCGGCCATCCAAGCTTTGTGATGTCGAACTCGTTCTCCAACCAAACATTGGCACAAATCGATTTGTGGGCTAATAAAGACACATACGAAAATAAAGTTTATATCTTGCCGAAGAAACTTGATGAAGAAGTTGCCCGTTTGCATTTGGAAAAAATTGGTGTGGTCTTAACCACGCTCACTACTGAACAAGCGGCCTATTTGAATGTTAATGTTGACGGCCCTTACAAGCCAGAACATTACCGTTATTAATCAATAAGGGCGCCTTTGTGCGCCCTTTTTTTTGGCTTAGCTATGAAAATATCTTACGAATTTTACCCACCTAAAAACGATGACCAGCGACAACAATTGCATCGCAGTGCAGAGAAGTTAAGCATTTACAATCCTGAATTTGCCTCAGTGACTTTTGGCGCCGGCGGTTCAACTTTAGCGTATACCGCAGAAACGGTAAAAGCTTTATCAGAACAGCATGCGTTTAATGCGGTGCCACATTTAAGCTGTATGGGCGGTACTCGCGAGGAAATTCACGCGTTGCTGTCGCAGTATAAAAGCCAAGGTTGCAAGCGCGTGATTGCCTTACGTGGTGATTTACCTTCAGGCATGGCACGCGCCGGCGATATGCATTACGCCTCAGATTTGGTTCGATTTATAAAGCAAAACTTTGCGGATGATTTTGAAATTACAGTGGCTTGTTACCCTGAAATTCACCCGCAAGCAGAAGATGCGCACAGCGATATCCAACGCTTTGTTGAGAAGGCTAAATTGGGCGCTGGTTCTGCCATCACCCAATACTTTTACAATGCCGATGCCTATTTCCGGTTTGTTGATGATGTCCGCAAACTAGGCTTAGATATTCCAATCATCCCGGGTATCATGCCAATTTCGAACTTCACTCAGTTGAAACGTTTTTCACAATTGTGTGGTGCAGAGATCCCACGTTGGATGTCGCAGCGCATGCAATCTTATGGTGATGATGTAGAAAGTATTCGCGAATTTGCAGCCGACTGCGTTGCCGATTTATGCAAAAGATTATTAACCGGTGGCGTGCATGAACTGCATTTTTATACGCTGAACATTGCCAAGCCAACAATCTCCGTGCTCTCGCGTTTAAGCTAAAGTTAGGATAAAGTGCCTTGATGAGAAGGTACTTTATTTGCTTTGTGGTAATTCTATTTTTCCCGTGCCTCGCGTTAGCGCAGGATTTTCGACGCTGTGTGAGTGCCGATGGTAGCGTTATTTTTACCGATAAAAGTTGCTTAGAATCGCAAACAGAAAAACAAGTCGTTGCAGACATACCCATTACGAATTCTGCTACGAGGCCGTTGATTCCATTACCAGAAAGCTGCAATCATAGTGCGTCGGGATTGCTTTACAACGTCCGTTCCGCTATAGATATGCAAAATGTCAATCAACTGGCTAAGTATTATCATTGGATTGGCTTATCGGATGCTCAGGCTGAAAATATTCTAACGCGACTCGAGCTTTTGGTATCCAAGCCCCTAGCTGACATTCGACTCATTCAAGCGCATCAAGCAAGCGCCCCTATTGATTCGAGCGAACAGGATATAGACTCAGAGAGCCAATCTGCTGAGCCGCCAAGTTCGCCTATTGGGCTCAAAGTCATTCAGTACCAATCAAACAATACTGAACTGGAAAGTACCCAGTTTCGCCTGCAACGCAATTTTAATTGTTGGTGGATTCGTTACTGATTAAGAAAATTGCAGTATAGCCTCTGCGCCACCCTGCTCGCGCGGCGAAATACTCACATGCCAGCCATACAACTCGCACAAACGTCGAACGATGGATAAACCAATACCGCCACCGGTTGTATTGCCGACACTAGAGCCACGATAACCCCGTTCGAATAAACGCTCTGCATCTTCGGTACTCAATCCAGGCCCCGTATCTTGAATCAAAATACGGCTGGCTTCCACCACACATCGAACTTCACCTTCAGCCGTATATTTACAAGCATTGCCCAGCAAGTTACCAATAGCTACCGATAGCACCGCCTCAGGGGCATCAACCATAATATTGGTATCGCCCTCGACAAAAATCTGTATCGGTTTATTGGCAATATAGGCGCGGTTCGATTCAGCCAATTGCTGAACTAAATTATAGATATTGCATCGACCAATGCCCTGTTCATTGCGCGATAGCATTAATAATGCGGTGGTGAGATCCGTACACTGCAATGCGGCACGATCGATTCGCTTCAAACGCTGCGTCATTTTTTCGGTAATGTCGGGATTAGCTAATAACAATTCAGTGGCACCGCGAATAACCGCCAATGGCGTGCGTAATTCGTGGCTAACGTCAGCATTGAATTCACGATCACGGCGCACAATCTGGGTCATGCGCATCGCATAATCATCCAAAGCCGAAGCCAATTGCCCCACTTCGTCTTCGGGAAATAGCGGTGCTAATTTTTGCGTACTTTCTTTGCCGGCCATGTTTCTGAGCATACTGGCCAAGGTTAGCACCGGACTAATCACCCGCGAAGAGGCCCAGATACCAATCAGCCATGCCAACAGTGAGAAAATAGCAATGGCAACAATCACTAACAAGATGAGCCGTTGTTCACTCAAGTTGGCTTTAGTTACGTCGTAACGAACAAAACTGACTAAATCGGCATCGCGCTGAATGGCATATTTATAGCGATGCAATTGGCCGTTGCTATCAACTTCCTCAATATCGTAAACACCCGTATTGAGGTTCTGCAACACCAGTGGCATTTTATAGGCGTTACGCGTACTCCAGATTTTGGCTGAGAGCATCGAAAATGTTGCGGTACCTTTCGGATTATTGCGCACCTGCTGTACGAAGTTGTTCACTTCGCTTTGCAAGGTGCCTTCAATTAACTGATCTTCAAGCTTTGCCCTCAGGTAAAGCGACGAAATGGCGAATAAGGCAGTAAGCCCGAAACCGAGCAAGAAAAATGAAAAGATAATCCGTGTTCGAAGTCTACGCCTATACTGCATCGGGATCGACGATTCGGTAGCCTATACCGTGCCGTGTTTGGATTAATGCCGTTTTAAATGGCTTATCAATGGAGGCCCGCAAACCATGGATATGCACGCGAAGACTATCAGAGTCTGGCAATTCTTCGCCCCAAACTTTGGTTTCGAGCTCTGTGCGGGTAACCACAGACGGTGAAGATTCCATCAGCGCCTGCAGTATTTTCAAGGCGGTTGGATTCAACTGAACCGACTCACCAGCACGATGCACTTCTAACGTATCCAAATTGTATTCAAGATCTGCAAGCATCAGAATTCGCGAGGTATTGGCTTTCGCCCGACGCGCCAACACTTGCAAGCGCGCCTCCACTTCTTGCAGCGCAAACGGTTTGACTAAATAATCATCGGCACCGGAATCAAAACCGGCCAATTTACTTTCCAAAGAGTCGCGCGCAGTCAGCATCAAAACCGGTGTTTGCTTGCGCCCTTCCATCCGCAACTTACGACAAACTTCAATGCCATCGATGCCAGGCAAGTTAAGATCCAACACAATGGCGTCAAATTCATTGACGACAGCCAAGTGCAAACCTGTCACGCCATCTGCCGCGTAATCGACAGTGTGACCACGATCTTCTAGGAAATCGCCTAAATTTGCTGCAATATCGCGGTTGTCTTCAATGACCAATAGTCGCATTGATTGAATCTCCAGTAATTTATTCGACTTTTAAAGGGGCGCCGTTTTGTGGCAGATAATTTCGTTTCGTATTTAACTGGGTCTGTTTGAGTTTTGCAGTTTTTGCCGCGTAGGTTTCACATTGCTTCTGTTTCATGTTTGAACCCATAACCGCTTCATACTTACAAACCATTCGGCTATTTTCAAAACCTGTTAATAAGATTTGATTAATGGTATTTTGCGACTTCAAGGCTTCATCGGCTGAAATACCTGCTTTCTCAACAAATAAAAATTCACTGCTTAGATTTGCGCGATCAAGACCTGTTAATTCTTCAAACTGATCTGTTTTGATGGCTAATTCAAGCTCATCAATTTGCGCAGAAATGTTTCCAGCAGCCACAACAAGTTGTGGTGCGGTTTTATAAATAGGGGCCTTAATTTTTTCGCCAGCAAAGCTTAACGAACATGGCAATAGTAGTAAAAAACAAAGTGTGGCTAATTTTTTCATAATTGACGCTCTAAATAAATATATATATGAATGAGAAGAATAACATTTTTTACAATGCTCGTAAAAAACCCAGCAAATGATTGCTCACTTGCTGGGCCAGAACGTTAAAGCTCCGATAACCATAACCGGCCGTTTGCTGACGAGGCGCGCAAACCGAATAGATGGTTGGTAAAGGCTATCCCCAGAAGCGTTAATAATTTGTTAAATCTTTCTGTGCTTTTAGTTATTTTTCGTATTATTTGCCTTTTTATTTTTTGACCTCAGGAATTCGATCATTTTTTCAGCCACTTCCACCCCAGAAACCCGCTCTAGCGCCTCAAAACCAGGGCAAGCGTTCACTTCCAGTACCATTGGGCCGTTTTTACCGTAAATAATATCAACACCCGCCACATCCAACCCGCATAGTGCGCTGGCCTTTAATGCCAAACGAATCTCTTCTGAACTGGCAACATGGGCACTAGCCTGCCCGCCTAGATGAATATTGGCCCTAAAATCACCCGCAGCGGCCGTTCGCTGCATAGCGGCAACCACTTCGTTGTTGATAACCAACAATCGAAAATCAACCCCACCCGCTTCAGGCAAAAATTCTTGGATAAGAAACGCCTGCTCATCTAAATACAGTTCGGCAACACGACGCTGCAAGCTTGATTTATCGGTAAACAACGCGACGCCAAAACCTTGTGAGCTATTATTTAATTTTAATAACAAAGGAAATTGAAATTCTGCCTCAAGCACGGAATCAAATGAATGCATCGATTCAATACTGGCTGACTTAGGAAATGGAATCGCATGTTGTTCGAACTCTTGCAAACATTGCACTTTATCGCGTGCCAATGCCATGGCTTTTGCAGTATTCAAACTAACAAGTCCATGGCGTTCCAATTGCGCGACAACGATACCGCCTTGCCTTTGCCAAAGTGGGCCAAAGCGAGGCAAAACGGCATCGAATAATTCCAAGTTCTGATTGGCATGAGCCAAATGCAGGCCGTTATTTTGCATGACCAAAGCACAGCTGAGTGGGTCAATAATACGTGCGAAGCAATGACAATCGCGCGCGGCTTGCGTTAGCCGTTGGTTGGTATATACATTTGGGCATCGTGATAATATGGCAATGTTCAAAAAATCACTCTCTCAACCTAAACCTACACTATGCAATTGTATCTTAACGGTGAAGCACGCCAATACGAAAGTGCAATCAATATCAGCACGCTAACCCTGCAACTCGGGCTGCAACAGCAACGCTTTGCTGTGGAAGTGAATCGTTGCATTATTCCCAAAAGCCAACACGATAGCCATTATTTGCTTGAAGGTGACCGTGTTGAGATTATTCAGGCCATTGGTGGCGGCTAAGGACTTACTTCCATAGTCAATTCGAGCGATAATAACCGAATGACTATTCCATCTATTCACGACCCGCTGATTATTGCCGGCAAAGCCTACCGTTCACGCTTACTGACCGGAACGGGTAAATTTACCGATTTCCAACAAACTCGCGATGCCACCGATGCCGCTGGTGCAGAAATAGTCACGGTGGCCTTACGCCGAACTAATTTGGGGCAAAATCGCGGCGAACCCAATCTGCTGGATTTTCTGCCTGTGGATCAATTCACCCTATTGCCCAACACCGCCGGCTGCTATAGCGCCGAAGATGCGATTCGCACTTGCCATTTAGCGCGCGAGCTGTTGAATGGCCATAAGTTGGTCAAACTCGAAGTGCTTGGCGACCCAAAAACATTGTTCCCGCACGTCACCCAAACTTTACTGGCCGCCGAACGTTTAGTGGCCGATGGTTTTGATGTAATGGTCTACACCTCGGACGACCCATTGATTGCCAAGCAATTGGAAGAAATTGGTTGTGTGGCGGTGATGCCGCTCGCGGCTCCCATTGGTTCAGGGCTTGGTATTCAAAATAAATGGAACTTGCTGGAAATTATTGAAAACGCCAAAGTCCCGGTTTTGGTTGATGCCGGTGTTGGCACCGCATCGGATGCCACTATTGCCATGGAATTGGGTTGTGACGGCGTATTAATGAACACCGCCATCGCCAGTGCCAGGAATCCGGTTTTGATGGCAAGCGCCATGCGTAAAGCCATTGAAGCGGGCCGAGAAGCGTTTTTAGCCGGGCGCATGCCAAAGCGTCGTTACGCCAGCGCCTCTTCGCCGATTGATGGCTTGTTTTTTTGATGTCTGCCGAAGCCAATGTCGAGCCAAGCAAATCGTTTCGCATTGTACGCAGTTTTGTGCTGCGCCAAGGCCGCGCCACTCCTTCGCAAAAACGTGCATTCGAACAACACTGGCCGCATTTTGGCTTGGACTATTCCGGTGTTGCGATCAATTTAAGCAACACATTCGGAAATCAACACGATGTGGTGGTGGAAATTGGTTTCGGCAATGCCGAACAGTTATTGTATTCGGCTGAGCAAGAACCCAACAAAAATTTTATCGGCATTGAAGTGCATGCGCCGGGTGTTGGCCAGGCCTTGAACGGCATTGCACAACAAAATCTTGCTAATGTGCGCGTTTATCAACACGATGCCGTAGAAGTGTTACGGCATGAAATTGCAGATAACTCACTTGCTGAAGTGCGCATATTTTTCCCCGATCCTTGGCATAAAAAGCGTCATCATAAACGCCGAATCATTCAAACTGAATTCGTAAAACTGATTTGCAGTAAACTAAAACCCGGTGGCATGCTTCATCTAGCAAGCGATTGGCAGGAATACATTGAGCACATGTGGGACGTATGCGACCAAGAACCCTTACTGCAAAATACACAAGGGCCTAAGGGCTCAGTTGCAAGACCGGCATGGCGCAGGCAAACCCATTTTGAAACACGTGGTCAAAATCTAGGTCATGGCGTTTGGGATTTACTGTACATTCGACAAGGAGCCTAATCGCAATATGCAAAGCAATCTAGCCTTAACAAACGACATGCTGATCGTGTTAGGTCTTACCGGCTTTATTATTGTGATGTTGATGTTTGAGCGCATCCGTGCCGATGCAGCATCAATGGTGGTATTGGTTATTCTTGGCATTACCGGCATCATTTCCGAACACGATTTGTTTCAGGGCTTTGCGGGTAACGCGGTCATCAGCATTATGGCTTCGATGATCCTCAGCACCAGTTTAGACCGTACTGGCGCTCTAAACCGCCTTGCCGGCTGGATACTACGACGCGCCAAAGGCATGGAACATCGTTTAGTTTTTATTAGCGCAGCAGTAGCTGGCGGGTTGTCGGGCTTTATGCAAAACCCTGCCGTCACGTCATTATTTTTGCCGGTGGCCGCAAGGCTTTCTAATCGCACCGGATTAAGTTTATCGCTTCTGCTACTGCCTATTGCAGTAGCCATCATTTTAGGTGGGCAGTTGACCATGATTGGCAACTCACCCTTAATGATGTTGAACGATTTATTGCGCTCATCAAACCAAAACTTACCCTCAGGCGTTGCCACTCTAAATACCTTACCCATGTTTCAACCGTTTCCTATTGGCATGCTGTTGTTGGGTTGTGGATTATTATATTTTAGATTTCGAAAACACCTTGGCTATAATGATAATTCGGGCAGCAATGTTAGCCCCAGCACGCCAGAGCATTATTTTGCGTCAGCTTACGGCATTGAAGGCGACATCTTTGAGCTAACCATTAATGCAGATAGCCCATTAGTTGGCATGAGCATAGGCGACACCGAGGCGGAAATAGGCGCACCATTAATTTTAGCGCTGCACTCCAGCAATGAAGCACGCATGGCACCACCTGCCGATGAGCGATTATGGGTTGGCAGCGTGATTGGCGTGATGGGCACACTGGAGCATGTGCAAGCCTACGCGAAAAATAAAAAATTGAAGCTCTCACATCGTTTGCGCGTACTGGATGATTTATTTAATCCGGCGCAATCAGGAATTTCTGAAGCCGTTATCCCCACCAATTCGCAGTTTGTTGGCCATGCCCAAGCACAATTGCGTTTACGTAAACGTTTTGGTATCTCCTTATTAGCGATCAATCGCGATAACAAAATATTGCGTAAAAATATACGCAACTTAGCCATTCGCTCGGGCGATATCTTGGTATTCCATTCCATCTGGAATGACTTGAGTCAGGCGAATAACGATCGTGATTTTGTCATCATTACCGACTACCCAAAACACGAGCAACGACCCCATAAAATGCGGGCAGCTGTTGGTATTTTCACCTGTAGCATGTTGCTCGCGCTTTCCACGCTAATTCCATTGCCCATCGCGCTAATGGCTGGCGCTATCGCTATGGTGGTTACTGGCGTGCTGAATATGGATGAAGCATATGAAGCCATAAGCTGGAAAACGGTATTTACCATGGCTTGCTTAATTCCGTTGGGCATTGCTATGGATACTACCGATGCCGCCAACTGGCTTGCCCAAAATACTATTGAACGCTTAGGTGCTGGCATTCCGGATTGGACAATCCAAACCTGTGTGGCAATATTTACCACTTGTTTAAGTTTAGCGATAGGCAATGTTGGCGCTACCGTGGTGATGGTTCCGCTGGCAATTAATATTGCCTTAGCCGCCAATGGTCAGCCGATGTCGTATGCCTTTTTAGCCGCCTTATGTGCATCGAACAATTTTATCAGCCATTCGAATCCGGTTATTTTGATGATAACCGGTCCAGCCGGCTATCAAGCCCGCGAACTGTGGCGAAACGGCTTGCCGATTACCCTGATGTTTATTGTCATTTCAGTGCTATCCGTTAATGTGATGTTTTAATTCGCCGTTAAAAACACTCGAATGCTCTGTTTATCGGGCAACACTTCACTGCCTAATGATTGCAATGATTCGCCTCGACAGGGCCCTTGTTGGCATAATCCTGAACGCATCTCAAAACTGGCACCATGCGCTGCGCAGATAAGTGCGCCGTTTTTATACAAAAATTTTCCAGGCGCGTAATCTAAGCGCCGTCCTTGATGGGGGCACTGGTTCAAATAAACAAATACATCTGCTTTAATACGGATCACGATGACCGCTGTATCTTGGTTGTTAATCAATACATTACAGGCCATTGGCTGATTTTCTATCAATTCAGCAATAGGAATTAACGAACAATTTACACTTTCCATCACAAGCCTAGTCATACTTAGCGTACCTAAGAATATACAACATAATTATGCGCATTTTATTTCACCGTTTATTGCTAAGTCGGCCTAATAAACCTAAAAATCCCCTACTAAGAATTGTCTTCTCATTTTTCGGACTCATTCTTTTGTTAGGCGCGTGCGCCATTGCCTTGGTAGCTGGTGCGTTCATGCTATTGACTGGCTTAGTGTTGAAACTAGTTGGTAATAAAACAACGCGCCGTGCTTCGCAATCAAATGTATTAGATGCTGAATATTCGGTCGTCAAAAAGTCCTCCATACCTTTAACTCGCTAAATCTGGGGACTTAACCCAATTGGGTTAACGGGCACAGATGGATAACTTGCATGACCACTTATGCCTTTCAACCGTCTTCGCCAGCCTCCATAGCACTCTTTAATTCAGAACTAAATTTCCCAATACATCGTATTTATTGTGTTGGGCGAAACTTTGCCGATCATGCCAAAGAAATGGGTGCCGAAGTTCCTAAAGGCACACCCGTTTTTTTTATGAAACCAGCTGATGCAGCAACGCAGTCAAATCTAATTGCCTATCCTACACAAACCCAAGATTTGCATCATGAAGTTGAACTCGTGGTGGCACTGGGTCCAGACATACCAAAAGCCCTGACTGCCCAAAATGCTTTGCAAGGCGTTTTTGCTTACGGCGTTGGTCTGGATTTAACGCGTAGAGATTTGCAAGCCATCGCTAAAGAAAAAAGATTGCCTTGGGATACCTCGAAAGGTTTTGATGCCTCGGCACCCATAAGTTTACTAGTACCAGCAAAACAAGCAAACATCTCGGCCAATACGCAAATTAGTTTGCATGTAAATGGCAAGCTTCGGCAACAAGCATTAATCGGCGACATGATATTTTCCATCACTGAGATTCTTGTTGAGCTTTCCAAATTATTTCAACTGCAGGCCGGCGATTTAATTTTCATGGGCACCCCCGCTGGCGTAGCCGCACTAAAGCGTGGCGATGAATTCACTGCCGAGCTGCAAGGTGTTGTATCGTTTTCTGGAAAAATAATTTAACGTTATATAAGAGGATATTTATGGGCATGTTGACTGAATTTAAAGAATTTGCATTACGTGGCAATGTCATCGATTTAGCCATTGGCGTGGTGATTGGCGGCGCTTTTGGTAAAATCGTGACATCGTTGGTTAACGATTTAATTATGCCGGGCGTATCCTATGTCATTGGCACCTCTAGCTTTAAGAGCCTTTCAGCGGTACTTCGGCCCGCCGTTTTGGATGCCGAAGGAAAAGAAAGCGTACCTGCATTATTGTTAAATTACGGCGCATTTATTCAAACCATTATTGATTTCGCGATTATTGCATTTGTTATTTTCCTGGTGGTTAAAGCCATTAATAATCTTCGTCGTAGCCAAGAAGTACCTGCCGAAGTGCCAGGCCCTAGTGAAGAAGTCCAGTTATTGACTCAAATCCGTGATGCCCTCAACCAACAGAAGAGTTAAATAATGCGTTTACTTTCAATGACAATACTTTTATCTTTGAGCACAATAACCTTTGCCAATGATACCGGTCTCAATGCCCAAGCCCTCGCCAATGCCGAAAATCTTAAAGCACAAGCCATACAAGGCTCGAATGCATACAGCATTGTTGAATCTTTAACGACCGAAATTGGCCCGCGCATGGGCGGTTCCCAAGCGTATGATCGCGCCACGGCATGGGCACAGCAGAAATTCAAGGCATTGGGCTATGATAAAGTTTGGTTGCAGCCGGTTACTTTCCCGGTATGGCAACGACGCAGTGAAAGTGGCCGAATTATTAGCCCCTATCCGCAGCCTTTAATACTGACCGCCCTTGGTGGCAGTGTTGGCACGCAGGGTCCACTCAACGCTGAAGTTGTTGAATTTGCATCGCTAGAGGCACTGAAAGCGGCGCCAGAAAAATCACTGCTTGGAAAAATTGCGTTTGTAAATCAAAAAATGCTTCGTGCTAAAGATGGCAGTGGTTATGGTCCAGTGAGTACCTTACGACGCGTTGGCGCTTCTGAAGCCGCCAAAAAAGGCGCTGTGGCCTTGGTTATTCGTTCGGTGGGAACCGATTCCGATCGTATGCCACACACCGGCATGATGCGCTATGAAGATACGGTTTCGAAAATTCCAGCCGCGGCATTATCTGCACCTGATGCCGATTTATTAGCGAATATGTTGACTCGTGGCAAACCGGTAAAACTAGAGCTGAATATTGATGCAGGATTCAATGGCACTAAAACCGAATACAACGTCATCGGTGAAATCACTGGTCGCAGCAAGCCACACGAAGTTGTGGTTATTGGCGGGCACCTGGATTCTTGGGATCTGGGCACTGGCGCCATCGATGACGGCGCAGGTGTGGCAATCACGATGGCGGCCGGCGAACTTATTGGCAAGCTGAAACAAGCGCCTAAACGCACCATTCGCGTTATTGCTTTTGCCAATGAAGAACAAGGCCTGCACGGTGGCAGTGCCTATGCCGAAGCAATGAAGGCTGATGTCGCTAAGCATCAGCTTGGCGCAGAAAGCGATTTTGGTGCTGGTCGAGTTTATGCTTTGCAAGGTGGTGTTGATGAAAAATCTTGGCCTGTGCTTGAACAAGTTGGCAAGATACTCGAGCCATTAGGCATTGTTGTCGATAAAACCAATGGTGGCCCAGGCCCTGATATTGGCGCTATGGCGGCACAGGGCATGCCATGGGCAGAATTGGCTCAAGATGGCACAGATTATTTTGACTACCACCACACAGCCAACGACACGCTCGATAAAATCGATCCGAAGGCGCTCGACCAACAAGTGGCAGCTTATGCAGTTTTAGCGTACTTAGCAGCGGAAACCGATGTGGATTTCGATAAAAAGCCTTGATGCCTAAAATATTAAGCAAAGCCAGTCCGTTCGTCTGGATTTTATTGCTTGCCAGTTTTATGGCCTTCGCATTCCAAGGCACGCGTGGTTTATGGGAGCCCGATGAAGGGCGTTATACCAATGTCGCCTTAGAAATGATGCGCAGTGGTGATTATTTTGTTCCACATCGACATCATGAAACGCTGCATGTAACCAAGCCTCCGGTGACTTACTGGGCTTTATCGGCTAGCATGCTTAGCTTTGGTAAAAACGAATGGGCAGCGCGACTACCAATTGCCTTAGCATTTATATTTACGACATTGCTGGTCTTCCAGTTCGGAAAAATATTTTCAAGCTCTCGGCCTTGGCTGCCCGCGCTGATTTACTTGAGCAGCCCACTGCCTTTTTTTGCCGCCAATATCATCACCACTGACACCCTACTAGCTTTTGCGGAAACCGCCGCTGTACTTGCGTTTGCCGGTTATCGATTCAATGGCAAATCCTTGCGCTATCTCGATGGCATGTGGGCGTTATTCGGATTAGCATTTATGATTAAAGGTCCGCCCGGTTTACTGCCATTAATAGCAATTGTGGCGTGGCAATGGCGAAATGGGGACCTAAAAATCTTAGCAAGACCAGTTGGTATTTTGATATTTTTATTTATTGGCTTTATTTGGTTTTTTTTAATTACACAGCAAAAACCCGAATTAATGGATTATTTTCTGCACCATGAAGTGGTCGATCGAGTTGCCAGCGGCGTTCATAATCGTAATAGCCAATGGTATGGTGGTTTTGTTGTTTATCTACCCACATTAATTATTGGTACATTGCCATGGCTGGCAATAGCCATTAAAGGGAAAAATTTAGACCAATTCAAGCATAAACTTCAGCCACAAACTACTTTCCTGCTTTATTGGATATTTATTCCACTGGCAGTTTTTATGCTCTCGCGCTCACGATTGCCTTTGTATATTTTGCCGATTTTTGTGCCGATTGCTTTATTGTTGTCGCAAAACATTAAATACTTGGTAGTCGATAAAATTAAAATTGCTTGGCTTATTTTATGGTTAGTATTTCTAGTAGCAATAAAAGCAACCGCCGCTTATATTCCCAATAAGTTAGACTCTCGCGCTTTTGCTCAAAAGCTCCAACAGCTGTTACCGACAAAACCTAAAGAATTAGTATTTATCAATAGCCAAGCTAATTACGGTTTAGACTTCTATATGAATAGCGAAATTGAAAAAATAAGCATTAACAACTTAGTTGGCAATCAAGCAATATCTGATTCAGAGTTCGATCAAGACTTGTCGACTGAGCTGCTTGAGCCTGAACCCGATCGTTATTTCTTAGTGCCTAAAAATCATACGCTAGCCTTCAAAACTTTTCTCGGGAAAAACCAACTAAAATATGATTATTTAGGCACAGTTACTAAGTATGAAGTTTTTGCAATTAGTCACTAACTCTATGCTACACAAAGGATAACTATGTTCTGCGCCGCTTTCATTTATCAGCCTGGTGAATACGATAGTGAATTTCATCGTCTAAACGATATCATTCAAGCCGCAGCAGAAGCCATGCCGAGCTATCTTGGTGTTGAGTCGTGGCAATCGGCAGATGGCAGGCTCAAAAACGCGACTTACTATTGGTCGGATTTGGCTGCCTTGAAAGAATTTTCAATGCACCCTAGTCACCTTGAAGCCAAACGCAATTATGCACGCTGGTATCAGGGCTACCATATTGTCATTTCAGAAGTGATTCGTT
>JAGNUI010000008.1 GCA_017987065.1 Arenimonas sp. | reverse complement strand
GGTGATAATGTGAAGATGGTTGTGAGCTTGATCGCTCCAATCGCGATGACCGAAGGCTTACGTTTTGCGATTCGTGAAGGCGGCCGTACTGTTGGCGCCGGCGTGGTTGCTAAAGTTATTAAGTAATACTGTTTTAATTCAGCTGGCTTTCTAGCTGAACAAATGCGAAATGAGCGACAGGATGTTTCTCGTGTTCGCGCCCTGGACGGGTAAAGATATGTGATTGATCTGTTGACAGACAGGTCACTTGCGTATTATAATTTTCCGCTCAGTGAATCAGGATTGATTCGCTGAGTTTTTTATAGGGGGCTGAGACCATTGTGTTCTTAGCTCTGTCGCTCTTTTTAACTTAAGGAATTCGCTATGGCGGATCAAAAAATCCGAATCCGGTTGAAAGCGTACGATCATCGTCTCATTGATCGCTCAGCCAGCGAGATTGTCGAAACAGCAAAACGTACCGGCGCACAAGTGCGTGGTCCAATACCGTTGCCGACCAAGATCGAACGTTACACCATTCTTGTCTCGCCACACGTCGATAAAGACGCGCGTGACCAATACGAAACCCGTACACACAAGCGTGTGTTGGATATCGTTGACCCTAACGACAAAACCGTTGATGCGCTCATGAAACTTGAGCTTGCCGCCGGCGTTGATGTCCAAATCAAGTTAAGTTGAGGTAGGGCATGACTGTTAAATATCATTTAGGTTTAGTAGGCCGAAAAGCCGGTATGACCCGCATCTTCACCGAAGAAGGCTTGTCAGTACCTGTAACTTTGATTGAAGCTACTCCAAACCGTATTACCCAAATCAAAACCAACGAAGTGGATGGTTATTCTGCCGTGCAAGTCACAGCAGGTGCCAAACGTGCAGCTTTGATCAATAAAGCATTGACTGGTCACTATGCAAAAGCAAAAGTGGAGTCAGGTCGTGGTTTATGGGAATTCCGTGTTGATGCCAAAGATTTAGGTAACTTTGAAGTGGGTGGCGAAATTAAAGCCGATATCTTCACGGTTGGTCAAATCGTTGACGTTGAAGGCGTTACTAAAGGTAAAGGCTTCCAGGGCACGATTAAGCGTTACAACTTTAAAATGGGCGATGCCACTCACGGTAACTCGTTGTCACATCGTTCCCCAGGTTCGATTGGTCAGCGTCAAACCCCGGGTCGTGTTTTCCCAGGTAAAAAAATGTCCGGCCATATGGGTGCGGTCAAGCAAAGCACACAAAATCTTGAAGTGATCAAGGTTGATGTGGAGCGCGGTTTGATTGCCATTCGTGGTGCGGTTCCAGGTGCCCCGGGCGGTGACGTTATTGTCCGTCCAGGCAGCAAGGGTTGAGGAGTTAAATGATGGAACTCTCTGTAGTAGGTAGTGGTCAGGCATTGTCGGTTTCCGACGCTGTTTTTGGCCGTGATTTTAATCGTGATCTGGTGCATCAGGTAGTTGTTGCATATCGCAACGCAGGCCGTGCTGGCACCAAGGCGCAATTATCACGTGCTGAAGTATCTGGTACCACCAAAAAGTTTAAAAAGCAAAAAGGTGGCGGCGCTCGTCACGGTGATTACCGCGCTCCAATCTTTATCGGCGGTGGTGTTACTTTTGCTGCGAAGCCACGTAGCTTTGAGCAAAAAGTAAACAAAAAAATGTACCGTGCGGCAATTAGCGTCATTTTGTCTGAGTTAAATCGTCAATCGCGTTTAACCATCGTTGATTCCATTGATGTGGAAGATGCAAAGACAAAAAATCTGGTTGCAAAATTGGATGAAATGAACGTTGGTCGTCCGTTGATCGTTACTGAAAATGGTTCTGAGAACTTATTTTTAGCTGCGCGCAACATTCCTTATGTTCAAATTCGTGATGTACAGGGCATGGACCCGGCCTCTTTGGTTGGTGCTCGTCATGTTGTCATGACCGCTGATGCAGTCAAGAAAATAGAGGAGTGGTTGGCATGAGTACCGCAAAGCTTCTCAATGTAATTCGCGCCCCGCGTGTGTCTGAAAAGACCGCTCGGATTCAAGAAAATAACCAGTACGTATTCGAAGTAGCGATGACTGCAACAAAAGCTGACGTAAAGTCCGCTGTTGAAGCATTATTCAGCGTGAAAGTAGAGTCGGTCAATGTGTTGAATGTGAAAGGCAAGGCAAAAGCTTTCAAAAATCGCGCAGGCCGTCGTAGCGACTGGCGTAAAGCATACGTTCGTTTGGCTGATGGCCAATCGATCGACGTAATGGCAAAGGCCTGAGGCATAACCCATGGCATTAATGACATTTAAACCAACTTCACCTGGCCGTCGCGCTATGGTTAGAGTTTCCACAGCCGGCTTGCATAAAGGCGGTCCACTGGAAGCATTAGTTGAGAAAAAATCCAAAACAGGTGGCCGTAATAATAACGGTCGCATTACCACACGTCACATCGGTGGCGGTCATAAACAAGCGTATCGTTTGATTGATTTCAAACGCAACAAGGAAGGTATTCCTGCCAATGTTGAGCGTATTGAATATGATCCAAACCGTACCGCGCATATTGCATTGTTGTGCTATGCCGATGGTGAGCGTCGTTACATCATTGCTCCGAAAGGATTGCAAGCTGGTGATCAGTTGATTGCAGGCAAAGATGCGCCAATCAAAGCAGGTAATGCTTTGCCATTGCGCAATATGCCGCTCGGTTCAACCGTGCATTGCATTGAAATGAAGCCAGGCAAAGGCGCACAGATGGCTCGTGCTGCTGGCGCAGGTGCGCAATTAGTGACACGTGAAGGTGGCTATGCCACATTGCGTTTGCGCTCTGGTGAAATGCGTAAAGTGCCAGTTGATTGCTTTGCCACGATTGGTGAAGTCGGCAACGTTGAGCATAGCTTGGAAAAACTCGGTAAAGCCGGTGCCAAGCGTTGGCGTGGTATTAAGCCTACCGTTCGCGGTGCGGCGATGAACCCAGTCGATCACCCACATGGTGGTGGTGAAGCTAAAGCTGGTCAGGGTAACCCACATCCAGTGTCCCCATGGGGTACACCGGCTAAAGGTTATAAAACTCGTAAGAATAAGCGCACACAGAAGTTTATTGTGCGTGATCGCAGAGGTTAATAGACAATGCCACGTTCATTAAAGAAAGGCCCGTTCGTTGATCACCACTTGATGAAAAAAGTGGAAACGGCGGTCAATAATAAAAAGCCGATCAAAACTTGGTCGCGTCGTTCCATGGTTCTTCCAGAAATGGTGGGCTACACAATCGCTGTTCATAACGGCAAAGTGCATGTTCCTGTTCTCGTGAATGAAAACATGGTTGGTCACAAGCTTGGCGAATTTGCGCTTACCCGTACCTTTAAAGGTCACGGCGGCGACAAAAAGTCCGGTAAATAAGGAGATAGATGATGAATGCTACAGCTATACTCCGTTCAAGTCGTATATCGCCGCAAAAAGCGCGCTTGGTTGCTGACCAAGTACGTGGCATGCCGGTATCTCGTGCTTTAGATCTTTTGAAGTTCAGCGATAAAAAAGCTGCTCACATAATCTATAAGGTTTTGTGGTCTGCTACTGCAAATGCTGAAAACAATAACGGCGCTGATGTTGACGAATTAAAAGTCGCTACCATCATGGTCGATGAAGGTCCAGTATTGAAACGTTTCATGGCCCGCGCTAAAGGCCGCGGCACTCAAATTATTAAACGCACCAGTCACATCACTGTGATTGTGGGTTCCGGTAAAAAAGGTTAAGGACAGACGATGGGTCATAAAGTACATCCAACCGGTTTTCGTCTTGGTATCTCTAAAGACTGGAACTCCAAATGGTTCGCTAAAAAAGGCGAATACGGTCAATTTTTAATTGCGGATCTCAAAGTCCGTGATATGTTGCGCAAGAAATTGGCTCAAGCTGGTATCTCTAAAATCACCATTGAACGTCCAGCCAAAACGGCTCGCGTCACCATTCATACCGCCCGTCCAGGCGTGGTGATTGGTAAGCGTGGTGAAGATATCGAAAAGTTGAAAAAAGAAGTGTCTGATTTGATGGGCGTACCTGCTCACATTAACGTCGCTGAAGTACGTAAGCCTGAATTGGATGCGCAATTGGTTGCAGAATCAATCGCACAACAACTCGAGCGTCGTATCATGTTCCGCCGCGCTATGAAGCGTTCAGTTGGCAATGCCATGCGTCTTGGCGCATTAGGCATCAAAGTCAACGTAGGTGGCCGTTTGAATGGTGCAGAAATTGCTCGTTCAGAATGGTACCGTGAAGGTCGCGTGCCTTTACACACCTTGCGTGCGGATATCGATTACGGTACTGCTGAAGCAGCCACAACCTACGGCATCATTGGTGTTAAGGTTTGGATCTATAAAGGCGAAGTGTTTGACTTTAGTCAAATCGGTCAGGAAAAAGTTGAAGACTCTGCTCCCCAGCGTTCTTCACGTCCTGCACGTGAACCGAGGTAAGTAAAATGTTACAACCAAAACGTACAAAATATCGTAAAATGTTCAAAGGTCGTAACGACGGCATGAGCTGGAATGCATCTTCAGTCAGCTTCGGTGAATACGGCTTAAAAGCAACTACGCACGGTGCTATTACAGCACGCCAAATCGAAGCAGCTCGCCGTACAGTGAGCCGTTACGTAAAACGTGGTGGTAAATTATGGATCCGCGTATTTCCAGATAAACCAATTACCAAAAAACCAATCGAAGTTCGTATGGGTGCCGGTAAAGGTAATGTTGAATATTGGGTAGCCCCAATTCAGCCTGGTCGTATGCTCTATGAAATCGAAGGCATTCCAGAAGCTACAGCGCGTGAAGCGTTTCGCTTAGCCGCTGCAAAGCTTTCAGTACAAACCACTTTTGTGGTTAGGACGGTGCGCTAATGGAACTTAAAGAATTGCGTCAAAAATCCCCAGTTGATTTAAAGGCTCATTTGTTGGTTTTGCATAAAGAGCAGTTCTCGCTCCGCATGCAAAAAGCCACAGGCCAGCTGGCTAAAACTCATGACATTCTCCGTGTTCGTCGCGAAATTGCTCGCGTCAACATGTTGTTGTCGAATACCAAGTAAGGGTAACCCATGACCGAAAAGACTAAGCAGTTGCGCACCGTCGAAGGACGCGTCGTTAGCAACAAAATGAATAAAACGGTAACGGTACTCGTTGAGCGTCAAGTTAAGCATGCCTTGTATGGCAAGTATTTGCGTCGTTCAACCAAGCTGCACGCGCATGATGAAGAAAACACCTGTAATGAAGGTGATTTGGTTCGCGTATCAGAATGCCGTCCTTTATCTAAAACCAAGAACTGGCAGGTGGTAGAAATTATCACCCGTGCAGCACTTTAACCGAGGAGACTGAGTATGATCCAGGTACAAAGCTATCTCGACGCTGCAGATAATTCCGGCGCCAAAGAAATGATGTGCATCAAGGTGCTCGGCGGTTCTAAGCGTCGTTACGCCCATATTGGTGACATCATCAAAGTAACCGTTAAGGCTGCCATTCCACGTGGCAAAGTCAAGAAAGGCGAAGTATACGACGCCGTTGTGGTGCGTACCCGTTCGGGTGTGCGCCGTGGCGATGGTTCGTTAATCCGTTTTGATGGCAATGCTGCCGTGCTGTTGAACAATAAGCAAGAGCCAATCGGCACTCGCATTTTCGGGCCAGTAACCCGTGAGTTGCGTACTGAGAAGTTCATGAAGATTGTTTCGCTAGCCCCTGAAGTGCTTTAAGCGAAGGAAGAATTATGAATCGTATCCGTAAAGGCGACCAAGTGATTGTCACTGCTGGTTCCGACAAAGGCAAAACTGGTGAAGTAATACGTGTTGCTGGCGATAAAGTCGTTGTGCAAAATGTAAAAATCATCAAACGCCACACCAAAGCAAATCCGCAAGCCGGACAAGCAGGTGGCATTATTGAGCGTGAAGCTCCTATCCATGTGTCCAACGTTATGTTGCTGAATCCAGTTACTGGTAAAGGCGAAAAAGTTGGTTTTAAAGTGCTTGAGGATGGACGCAAATTGCGTGTGTTCCGCTCAAGCGGTGAGGCGATTGACGCCTAAGGAATGATGATATGAGTAATACACGCTTACAAACAATTTACAAAGACGTTGTTGTGCCGAAAATGATTGAAAAGTTCGGCTATAAGAACATCATGGAAGTTCCACGCTTATCCAAGGTTACCTTGAATATGGGCGTTGGCGAAGCTGTCGGCAACAAGAAAATCCTTGAAAATGCCGTTGCTGATATGTCCAAGATTTGTGGTCAAAAGCCGATCACTACCAACGCACGCGTTTCAGTGGCTAGCTTTAAAATTCGTGATGGTTGGCCTATCGGCTGCAAAGTAACCTTGCGCCGTGCTAAAATGTTCGAGTTTTTAGATCGTTTCATCAATATCTCGTTGCCACGCGTGCGTGACTTCCGTGGTTTGAATGGTCGTTCTTTTGATGGCCGTGGTAACTACAACATGGGTATCAAAGAGCAAATCATTTTCCCTGAAATTGATTTTGATGCAGTAGATGCAATGCGCGGTATGGATATCGCTGTAACTACCACTGCAAAAACCAATGAAGAAGCCAAGGCCTTGTTAGAAGCCTTCGGTTTCCCTTTCCGTAACTAATCGAGGCACTTATGGCTAAGACGTCAATGGTTAACCGCGATGTTAAGCGGAAAAAATTAGTACTACAGCATGCTGATAAGCGCGCTGCGTTAAAGAAAATCATTTCTAGTGCAACCGCTAGTTATGAAGAAAAAGAAGCGGCTGTAATTAAATTACAAAAGCTTCCTCGTGATTCATCGCCAGCTCGCGTACGTAATCGTTGCGAACTGACCGGTCGTTCACGCGGTGTTTACAGTAAGTTCGGCCTTGGCCGTATGAAGTTACGTGAAGCCACGATGCGTGGCGACGTCCCTGGTCTGCGTAAGGCCAGCTGGTAATCGCAAAATCGAAAGATTTGCGGATATCGATGCTATTAAGTTAAGGAATTATCCATGAGCATGACTGATCCAATTGCCGATATGTTGGTGCGTATTAAAAACGCATTAGCGGTTGGTAAACCCCAAGTGTCAATGCCTGCTTCGAAAAAGAAGCTTGCCATTGCTGAAGTACTAAAAGCCGAAGGCTATATCGGTGATTTCCGCGTTATCGGTGAAAAAGCCGAAGCCAAACTTGAAATTGCCCTTAAATATTACGAAGGTCGCCCTGTCATTGAGCGCTTACAGCGCGTTTCCCGTTCTGGCTTGCGCCAGTATCGCGGTAAAGATGAATTGCCAAGTATTCTTGGTGGTTTAGGTGTTGCTATTATTTCCACATCGAAAGGCCTGATGACCGATCGCCAAGCTCGCGCTGCGGGTGTTGGTGGCGAAGTTATCTGCCTCGTGGCTTAAGGAGAACGCCCATGTCACGCGTTGCCAAGAAGCCAATCATCATCGCCAAAGGCGTTGAAATCAAAGTTGCAGATGGTGTTATCAATGTTAAAGGTCCAAAAGGTTCTTTAAGCATTGCAAAGCCAGTCGCAATTGAAGTAAATATTGAAAACGGTCAAGCTTTGCTTTCCTCAGCCAATGAAGAAAGCGTGGCATTAACTGGAACCATCCGCGCTATTTTGTCCAATATGGTCATTGGTGTCTCTGATGGTTTTACCCGCAAGCTTGAATTAGTTGGTGTGGGTTATCGTGCAGCGGTTCAAGGCAATGACCTGAACCTCAGTCTCGGTTATTCGCATCCAGTTGTGTTCACTGCTCCTGAAGGCATTACCATTACCACACCAACCCAAACCGAAATCTTAATTTCGGGTGCTGACAAGCAGTTGATTGGTGAAGTTGCTGCCAAGATCCGTGCTTACCGTAAACCTGAGCCATATAAAGGCAAAGGCATTCGTTATGCCGGCGAGAAAATCATTATGAAGGAAGCTAAGAAAGCCTAATTAAGGTTTTCGGCATCCTCGAGGTTATTATTATGAAAAAGAATACTGCTCGTTTGCGTCGCGCTAAAACTACTCGTTGCCATATCCGTGATTTGGGTGTGGCGCGTTTGTCGGTTTTGCGTTCCGGTCAACACATCTATGCCCAAGTGTTTACTTCGGATGGTTCTAAAGTGTTGGCTTCGGCCTCGACACTTCAGACCGAAGTAAAAGATGGTCTGAAATATTGCAAAAATATCGACGCTGCTTCTAAAGTAGGCGCGGCAATTGCTGAAAAAGCATTGGCTGCAGGCGTTGAGCGTGTTGCATTTGATCGTTCCGGATACCGTTATCATGGTCGCATTAAAGCTTTGGCTGAAGCGGCTCGTGCTGGTGGCTTACAGTTCTAAAATTTGTACCAGGGTTCGCCCTATAGATTCATACAACCATAAGCGGCTAAGCCGTACAATTTATACTAAATTTAGGAGCTCCTATGAGCAGCAACGAACGCGATCGTAATCGTAATGAAAGCGATGACGGCTTCATCGAGAAGTTGGTCGCCGTAAACCGTGTTTCCAAAACCGTTAAAGGTGGTCGTCAATTCACCTTCACTGCTTTAACAGTAGTAGGTGATGGCGCCGGTAAAATTGGTTTCGGTTATGGCAAAGCACGTGAAGTGCCGGTTGCCATCCAGAAATCAATGGACCAAGCTCGCAAAACAATGATTATTGTTGATTTAAACGAAAACACTTTATGGCATCCAGTTAAATCTGGACATGGCGCAGCTCGCGTTTACATGCAGCCAGCCTCAGAAGGTACTGGCGTTATTGCTGGTGGTGCCATGCGCGCCGTTTTCGAAGCAGTTGGTGTAAAGAACGTTTTGGCTAAAGCCATTGGTTCGCGCAACCCAATTAACTTGGTTCGCGCAACAGTCAAAGGTTTAACCATGATGCAGTCACCTTCCCGTATTGCTGCTAAACGCGGTAAAAAAGTAGAGGAGATCGTCTAATGTCTGATAAAACTGTTACTGTTCGCCTTGTAAAAGGCTTGCGCGGTTGCCAACAGCGCCATCGATTGTCAGTAAAAGCCCTGGGCTTGAACAAAATTAACGATGTCCGCGAATTAAAAGATTCCCCATCCGTTCGCGGCTTGATCAATCAGTTGCACTATCTGGTTCGCGTTGAATCGTAATCAGGCCTAGGAGAAACCTCATGCAATTAAATACATTAGCACCAGCCCCAGGCGCACGCCAAGAACGCAAACGCGTCGGTCGTGGTATTGGTTCGGGCTTAGGTAAAACCGCCGGACGTGGCCATAAAGGTTCGTTCGCGCGCTCTGGTAAAGGCAAGATTAAGCCTGGCTTTGAAGGCGGTCAGATGCCTATGAAAAAGCGCTTACCAAAAATTGGCTTCCGCTCTAAATTGAAAAACGATACAGCAGAAGTCTTGTTGTATCAATTAGATAAATTAGATGTCAGTGAAATTGATTTTGCTGTTTTAAAGGCGCATAAATTAGTGCCTAATAAAGCAAAGCAAGCAAAGCTGGTTAAAAAAGGCGAAATTTCTAAGAAATTTGTGCTTAAAGGTATTTTGGCTACACCTGGTGCCAAGGCTGCCATTGAGGCCGCTGGCGGCTCAGTAACGGAGTAATCCCTTGTCACAAGCAAGCTCTGCATCATCAGTTTTCGGCGGGCTCGGTAAATTTACCGAGCTTCGTCAGCGTTTAATGTTTGTAGTATTGGCTTTAATTGTATTCCGTATCGGTAGCTACATTCCGGTTCCTGGCGTTAATCCGCAGGCCATGATTAAGTTGATGGAAGGTCAGCAGGGCACTATCGTAGATATGTTCAACATGTTTTCAGGTGGCGCATTGCAACGCTTTAGTTTGTTGGCATTAAATGTTGTTCCGTACATTTCCGCTTCAATTATCGTGCAATTAATGGGTCAAATGTATGAGCCATGGAAAGCATTGAAAAAAGAAGGTGAGAGTGGTCGCAATGCATTAACGCAAAAGGCGCGTCGTTGGGCTGTGCCTTTAGCCATGTTCCAATCGTTTGGTATTATCAGCTGGCTTCAAGCTCAGCCTGGTGCCGTATATTCGCCTGGACTTGCGTTCACTATTACCGGTGTTGTGTCATTAACCGCAGGTACTATGTTCCTGATGTGGTTAGGTGAGCAAATTACCGAACGTGGTATTGGTAATGGTGTGTCTTTGATCATTTTTGCAGGTATTGTAGCGGGCTTGCCATCAGCAGTGATTTCAACTCTGCAGCAAGTTTCAAGTGGCGATATCAGCGTCTTTGCAGTGTTCATTATTATTGCATTGGTCTTGGGCATTACCTATTTCGTAGTGTTTATGGAAAGCGGGCAGCGCCGAATCACCGTGAACTATGCTCGCCGCCAAGGTGGGCGTCAGGCATATATGAATCAAAGTTCGCATTTGCCACTAAAACTAAACATGTCGGGTGTTATTCCAGCAATTTTCGCCTCAAGTTTAATTTTATTTCCGGCCACCATTTCAACATGGATGAGTGCGGATTCAGCTCAGGTAGAAGGCTGGCGTGGCATGTTTTTCCGTGGTATGCAGTCAGTTTCTCAAGCATTAGCTCCCAATGAGCCATTACATATGTTATTATATGGCGCGTTGATTCTTGGTTTTGCATTTTTCTACACAGCCTTGGTTTTTAATTCGCAGGAAACTGCTGATAATTTAAAGAAATCAGGTGCTTTAATCCCAGGTATCCGTCCAGGAAGGGCCACTTCCGATTATATTGATGGCGTGTTGACACGTCTAACCTTGATTGGTGGTTTGTATTTAGTTTTAGTATGTTTAACCCCAGAGCTGATGCGCGCTGGGTTTAATGTACCGTTCGCTTTCGGCGGTACATCCCTTCTCATTGTAGTGGTGGTAGTGATGGATTTCACGGCGCAGATTCAAGCGCACTTGACATCTCATCAATACGACGGCTTGATGAAAAAGGCTAATTTGAAGAGCGGCTCGCGCGGCAGCTTCGCGCGCGGGTAAGTAAGTGTTTGTTCTGCGCTGGAGTAGCGCGGACGGTTAGTTGAAAGGCTAACCAACATTAACTTGTCGCTGGAGCATGGGCACACTCCCCATGCCGGGGTTCAGCTGGCGTTTGCCATCGGGACTTACATTTAATTCGAAGCCCTGTTATAATTTTCGATTCCCTTCGCAGTGAATCATTTATGGAGAACGCCAAATGGCGCGCATAGCTGGTGTCAATTTGCCTGCTCAGAAACATGTCTGGGTTGGTTTACAAAGCATTTTTGGTATAGGTCGTACTCGTTCTAAATCGGTTTGTGTGGCTGCTGGAGTAAATCCTGCCACAAAAATTCGTGATTTGTCCGAGCCAGAAGTTGAACAACTTCGTCTTGAAGTGACAAAATTTACCGTTGAAGGTGATTTGCGTCGTGAAGTCGGCATGTCTATCAAGCGTTTGATGGATTTAGGTTGTTATCGTGGTATGCGTCATCGTCGTGGCTTGCCAATGCGTGGACAACGTACTCGTACCAACGCTCGTACCCGTAAGGGTCCACGTAAAGCCATTAAGAAGTAAGGAAGTAAGCATATGAGTAAAGCTGCTACCGCAAGCAAGGCAAAAAAGAAAATCAAGCGCGTCGTCACTGACGGTATCGCTCACGTTCATGCCTCGTTTAACAACACCATCATCACCATCACCGATCGTCAAGGCAATGCGTTGTCTTGGGCTACATCGGGTGGCGCGGGCTTCCGCGGTTCACGTAAATCTACTCCGTTTGCTGCTCAGGTAGCTTCGGAAAAAGCAGGTAAAGTTGCTTTAGATTATGGCGTGAAAACCTTAGAAGTACGCATCAAGGGCCCTGGTCCTGGTCGTGAATCCGCCGTCCGCGCATTAAATGCTTGCGGATATAAAATTATGAATATTATTGACGTAACCCCTATCCCGCATAACGGGTGCCGTCCGCCTAAAAAGCGTCGCGTCTAAGGGACAGGAGAACAATCATGGCTCGTTATATTGGTCCAAAATGTAAACTCGCCCGTCGTGAAGGTGCAGACCTCAGTCTGAAAAGCCCTGCGCGTGCGTTAGATTCGAAGTGCAAACTCGAACAAAAACCTGGTCAACACGGTGCTGCTAAAAAAGGCAAACTGTCTGACTACGCCACCCAGTTGCGTGAAAAGCAAAAAGTAAAGCGTATTTACGGCATGCTTGAGCGTCAATTCCGTGGTTACTATGCTAAAGCTGCTCGCCGTAAGGGCAACACCGGTGAAATGTTATTGCAAATTCTCGAAACACGTTTAGACAACGTCGTATATCGTATGGGTTTTGCAGTGACACGTCCGGCTGCGCGTCAGTTGGTTTCTCACAAAGCAGTTTTAGTTAACGGTAAAAATGTCAACCTTCCTTCATATCAAGTGAAAGCAGGCGACAGCATTGAGCTGACTGAAAAAGCTAAAAAACATTTGAATGTGCAGGAAGCTTTAACTCTTTCGCAACAGATGGATCTTGTGCCTAGCTGGTGTGAAGTAGACAACAACAAATTTTCCGGCGTTTTTAAAGCTGTTCCGGATCGCGCTGATCTGCCTTCAGATATCAATGAAGCGCTGATCGTTGAATTGTATTCGAAGTAATTCTTCAGGAGTGTCATATTCCATGACGGTAACTGCTCACCAAGTGCTGCGTCCGCGCGGCCCTGTAATTGAACGTAGTAGCGCACACCGTGCGAAAGTGGTCATTGAACCTTTAGAGCGTGGCTATGGCCACACTTTAGGCAATGCATTACGCCGTGTGTTGTTGTCCTCTATCCCTGGCTTTGCCATTACTGAGGTTGAAATTGATGGTGTGTTGCATGAATACACCACACTTGAAGGCCTTCAAGAAGATGTTTTAGAAGTTTTGTTGAACCTTAAAGACGTTGCATTACGTCTTCATGGTGTTGATAGCACCACCTTAACTTTGACCAAAACTGGTCCTGGTGAAGTGACTGCTGCCGATATTCAGGCTGACCACACTGTGGAAATTCTGAACCCAGAACATGCTATTTGCAGTTTGACCAAAGAAACCACCATCACTATGCGTTTAAAAGTTGAGCGCGGTTTTGGCTATCAACCTGCTTCTGCACGTCGTCGTCCTGATGAAGAATCACGCACCATTGGACGCTTAGTCCTTGATGCTAGTTTCTCGCCAGTACGTCGCGTTGCTTATGAAGTGGTTGCGGCTCGTGTTGAACAGCGCACCGATTTGGACAAATTGGTTTTAGATATTGAAACCAATGGCACCATTGATGCAGAAGATGCTATCCGTACTGCCGCCGATATCCTAACCGATCAGTTGTCCGTTTTTGGTGATTTCACCAAGCGTGCTGATCAGGATAAAAAGCCGCAAGGACCTGGAGTTGATCCTGTATTGTTGCGTCCAATTGATGATTTGGAATTGACTGTACGTTCTGCTAACTGCTTAAAAGCCGAAAATATTTACTATATCGGTGATTTAGTTCAGCGGACTGAAGTCGAGCTGTTAAAGGCTCCTAATTTGGGTAAAAAATCTTTAACTGAAATCAAAGATGTACTCGCTCAGCGCGGGTTTACTTTGGGACAGAAGTTAGAGAACTGGCCACCTGCCAGTCACCAGTTGGGAATGTTAGGTTAATTTTAGTAGCGCGGGCGTGGCTCGCGCGTAGATAGGAATCACGACCATGCGTCATAGAAAATCCGGCCGTAAATTCAGCCGCACCAGTGCCCACCGCGAAGCAATGTTCGTCAACATGGCGGCTTCTTTGTTTAAGCATGAATTGATTCGCACCACTTTACCAAAAGCAAAAGAGCTTCGCCGCGTTGCTGAGCCTCTGATTACTATTGGTAAAATTGATGGTGTTGCTAACCGCCGTTTAGCTATGTCGCGTTTGCGCGATAAAGAAGCGGTTGGTAAATTGTTTGTAGATCTAGGCCCTCGCTATAAAGAGCGTCCAGGTGGTTACTTACGTATCATGAAATGTGGTTTTCGCCCTGGCGATAACGCACCAATGGCTTATGTAGAATTAGTTGACCGTCCTGAGGTCTCTTCAGTAGTTACGGCTGATTAATTCGGTCTTAGTCTGAAAAAAACCTCGATTAATTCGAGGTTTTTTTTTAGATAATCTTTGCCAATTTATGCCAAACCGTGTAGTGTTTATTAAGTAAAATTTAACATTCTAAAGTGACTCTCGTAAAATGAATCCGTATCACTGGTCTTATCGGACCATCAATATTTTTGGCGCACTATTTTGCTTTGCATCGATGGGCTATGCGCTTTATGTTCAATACCACATGCTGATGATGCCATGCCCACTTTGCATTTTTCAGCGGGTAGCAATTATTAGCGCTGGTGTATTCTTCCTTATTGCCGCACTGCATAATCCAAAATCTAAAATGATGCGCTGGCTTTATGCTGGCTTCGCTTCAATTTCAGCTTTAATTGGCGCATTAATTGCCGGTCGTCATGTTGCTATTCAACTGATGCCTGCTGATCAAGCGCCCTTATGTAATAGCTTGGGTTTAGATTACATGCTTGATGCCATGCCGCTCACTGAAGTAATCAGTACTGTATTCAAAGGTTCGGGAGAATGTGCCAAGATTGATTGGTCTTTCCTCGGGCTTTCCATGCCAATGTGGACTTTCGGCATGTTTATTTTCTTAATGGCATTGGCCATTTTACCTTTACTTAAAAATCGCATTATCACTTAAATCTTATGACTCAACAAAACGCATGGCATCCTGCAACATGGCGGAATTTTTCTGCGCTGCAGCAACCTAATTATCCTGATCAAGGTACGCTTCAGCATGTGCAAACGGAATTAAGTAAGCTTCCACCTTTAGTCACGTCTTATGAAATTATTGCTTTAAAAAATCATATTGCCATGGCACAAGAAGGAAAAAGTTTTTTACTGCAAGGTGGAGATTGTGCTGAAAATTTTAATGATTGCGAATCTGGATTAATCTCTAATCGCTTGAAAGTTCTTTTGCAAATGAGTCTGGTCTTGGTGCATGGGTTGCGTAAGCCGGTGGTCCGTGTTGGACGATTTGCAGGCCAATATGCAAAGCCGCGTTCGGCTGATCTTGAAACTATTGGTGACGTCACCTTGCCAAGCTATCGTGGCGATTTTATTAATGGCCCTGAGTTCACCGAAGCAGCACGTATTCCAGACCCGCGTCGAATGATTAAAGGGCATGCACGCTCGGCAATGACCATGAATTTTGTGCGTTCATTGATTGATGGTGGCTTTGCTGATTTGCATCATCCTGAGTATTGGGATTTAGGCTGGGTTACGCAATCACCACAATCTGAGCAATATCAGAAATTAGTGCAATCGGTGGGTGATTCTGTGCGCTTTATGGAAACCATATCGGGCGAAAAAGCGCACGTGGTTAACCGCACTGATTTTTATACGTCGCATGAAGCCTTGTTGTTGCCTTATGAAGAAGCAGTCACTCGGCAAGTGCCACGCCAAAAAGGTTGGTTCAACTTATCAACACATTACCCTTGGATTGGCATGCGCACGGCACAGCTTGATGGCGCGCATGTTGAATACTTTAGTGGTATTGAAAATCCCGTTGGTGTGAAAATATCCGCAAGCGTAAGCGATGATCAAATTAAACAATTATGTGAAAAATTAAATCCCGCTAATGAAGCAGGGCGATTAACATTTATCCATCGTTTGGGCGCTAGCAATGTTGAAAAACATTTGCCACGTTTAATTAGAGCTGTGCAAGCCGAAGGTGCTCGTGTGCTATGGGTTTGTGATCCAATGCATGGTAATACCGAATCCACTTCAAATGGCTATAAAACGCGGCGCTTCGATAATATTAAATCGGAGCTTGAGCAGAGTTTTGACGTGCATGCGGCTGAAAATTCGCATTTAGGCGGTGCTCATCTTGAGTTGACCGGCGAGAATGTGACCGAGTGTCTGGGCGGCGCGCGAGATTTAGTGGAGTCCGATCTCGAGCGTGCTTATATGTCCACAGTGGATCCAAGATTAAACTACGAACAGTCCTTAGAAATTGCGATGTCTATTGTGCACAAACACCGAAGTTTGAATCAGTAAACGAAACCGAGCCAAGGCTCGGTTTTTTTATATCTCAAATTCACCCATCGTGCCCGGCTGCGTGGTATTGCTCCAATGTGGCGTATTGAAGGTGATGGCTTGATTGTGTCTGAGCAAGCGTTGTAAATCAATGCTGTGCAAACTGGGTATTAATCGATGAATTAAATCTAGGGTGTAATTTCTTTGCAAGCGGTCTTTGCGAAGTAACAGCCAAGTGGTGCATTGTGGCAACAATGTATTAGCGTCTATGCGAACTAAATCGCTATCTGTAGCGCCGTAGGCCATTTCTGCGAGGATACCAACGCCAAAGCCGGCACGAACATAGGTTTTTATTAAATCAGCGTCACGCGCTGTCATTGCCAAGTTAATGGCCAGTCCTTGTTTACTAAAGGCTCGTCTCAGCGACGATTCTGGATCTTTACTGGACTCATAACTAACCAAAGGGAATTTGGCCAACGAGTCAAGTTGCAATGCTTGTTTGTTTTGAGCCAGTTCGTGGTTTTTTGGTACCAATATAATGCGATCCCATCGATAAATTGGTAGGGCCGTGTAGCCGTGCGGTGCTTGCGGATTGGCGGTTGAAATGATGGCAATATCGGCTTGGTCGCGGTCGAGTTGCATTAATGACTCCGCATCACTGCCTGGGCTCAAATGCACAGCAATATTCGGAAATTGTTGGTTAAAGGCTGATAAAGCCAATGGCAAGGCATAACGTGCTTGCGTGTGTGTGGTTGCAATGCGTAATTCACCATCATGGTTTTTTTGTAAATTGGCCGCAAGCGCACGTATGTTGTTGGCTTGTGCTAATAACAAACGCGCATATTCAATAACATTTTCGCCAGCTGGCGTAATATTTTCCAAACTGCGCGCACCGCGGGTGAAGATTAAAAACCCAAGCTCATCTTCCAACTGCTTAATTTGTTTGGAAAGACCAGGCTGTGTGCCATTCACGCGTTCAGCTGCAACCGTAACGCTCAAGTTTGAGTCAGCTATGGCGACGAGGTAGCGGAGTTGTGTCAGAGTCATAGCAGGCAGTCTACGGCATCGAGTTAGAATTTGTTATAACCATTAGTTATATACGATAAAGTTTATGTCATTTTACATTAGCCGTAAAGACGCCTAGATTGAAGCATGTCAAAACTCCGAGGTCGCTATGATTTACTCATCCATTCTTGAAACGATAGGTCGCACACCGATTGTAGCTTTAAATCGAATTGCTCCAAAAAATGTAAAGCTGTATGCAAAAGTTGAGTTTTTTAACCCAGGTGGTTCGGTAAAGGATCGCTTGGCCTTGGCCATCATTTTAGATGCTGAGCAGCGTGGCTTAATTAAGTCTGGCGATACTGTGATTGAGGCCACCTCAGGCAACACCGGTGTGGCACTAGCAATGGTTTGCGCTGCGCGCGGTTACAAATTTGTAGCTGTGATGAGTGAAACGTTTTCGATTGAACGACGCAAACTGATGCGTGCCTATGGTGCGAAAGTTATTCTAACGCCCGGTGCTGAGCGCGGCAGTGGTATGGTTCGCAAAGCATTAGAGCTCTCAGAAAAACACGGCTGGTTCTTGGCGCGTCAATTTGAAAATCCAGCTAATCCTGCGTATCACCGAAGCACGACTGCTGCAGAGATTCTGCAAGATTTCGCAGGACAACAACTCGATTATTTTGTTAGTGGCTGGGGTACGGGAGGCACTTTAACTGGTGTTGGTGAAGTATTAAAAGTGGCGCGCCCCGATGTTCGTATCGTCACTACAGAGCCAGCTGGGGCATCCCTGTTAGCCGGTAAAGAATGGCAGCCGCATAAAATTCAAGGTTGGACGCCAGATTTTATTCCGGCCGTATTGAACAGAGATGTGCCGCACGAAAATATTCCTATTGATGATGTGCTTGCACGCGACACAGCTCGCCGACTGGCCGCAGAAGAAGGCGTGTTCGTGGGTATCTCTGCTGGCGCTACATTAGCTGCTGCGTTGAAAATTGCTGAACAGGCAAAAGATGGTTCGGTCATTTTGGCGATGTTGCCCGATACCGGTGAACGCTATTTAAGTACCTTCTTATTTGAGGGCGTCAACGAAGGTTCTGATGATGAATGGTTGGCTGCTTTATAATCTAGAAAATTAAATAGTACAAAATAGCCTCTTTTTTAAGAGGCTTTTTTGAGTTTATAAAATCATTGAATAAGTAGTTGCCAAGCTTGCCGTGCGATTAGTGCCAATACTATGATTAAGAAAATGGCCCTTACAAATGCTTGGCCTTTTCGAATGGCCATATGGCTACCGATATAGCTACCAAGCACATTGCCGATGATTAAAGGTATAGCTAAAACCCAGTACACAAAACCGCTGATGAATAATACCGTCCACGAACTTAAATCAGCGGATACATTGGCGGCTTTCGACACGGCAGATGATTTCAGAAAATCTAAGCCCATAAAACTGACGAAAGCAAAAACCATAATGGTGCCTGTGCCAGGGCCAATGAGTCCGTTATAAAATCCTGTAGCTGCGCCAATAGAAACGGCTGCAATCGTTTCATGTTTAGGATGGAATCGTCGTTCCTCTTTAAGCCCTAAATCTTTACGCAGAGCCGTGTATAGAGCCAACACAACACAGATGCTCAGCACAATCCATTTCAAAATATCAGGATCCATTCTTTTTGCAAATTGCACACCAATAGCCGAAGCGCAAAGTGCTGCAATACAAGCCGGCAAGATGATATGCCGCTCGATGCGGATATTGCGTAAATAATTCCAAGCTGCAACGGATGTACCAAGTATGGAGCTGGTTCGTTGTGTGGCAATGGCTTGCAGTATGCTTAAACTTGGATGGAGATTGAGCATGGCCGGTGTGAGTACTAATCCACCGCCACCAACGATACTGTCAATTAAACCGGCAACAAAGCCTGCAAGTGCAGTTAATACCCAAAGTGTGGTGTCGATTTCCATTCGTATTCAATAGTTTATTATATTAGATACGTTGAGATGCAAAATGCTTGATAATTTTCTGCCAAAAGTGATGAAAGGATGTTGCATGACCAACAAAGAAAAATCTGCTGCAGTATTCGATAAATTACCGCCTTATTACATCAAAGAAAATTTTTTCGGGTCGGTATTAGTGAATCAGTTGCTTGAGCATGTTGTGGAAAACCAAACACTTTTCGAATCATCAACGGTCGGATCGAATGTAGGTCGTATTGATCAAGATGTTCGAGTTTCAAGTATCTTGCGGGATTTCGGAGCACTTAAAAAGGAAATAAAAGAGCGCTTCAAATCGGTATTTTCAGAGGCACTTGAACAACTGCGAATGCCTAATTTTGAATTGTATGGTACCGAACGCGAGATTGTGGCGCATGCCAATGGTGCATTCTATAACAGGCATATTGATACCTTTACCGGCGCTGGTGAATTTTCAGTGCGAGCATTGACCGCAGTGTATTACTTTCATGCGCAACCTAAAAAATTTCAAGGTGGTGAAATACGCTTACTGCCTTTAAGAAACAGCGAGGATGTTGGCACATATTTGGATATCGAACCAAAAAATGACCGTTTGTTGTTGTTTCCGTCATGGGTGCCACATCAAGTGATGCCAGTTATTTCTGAATCCGTTGATTTTAAGGATTCACGATTTGCAATCAATTGCTGGTATCACAAACTTAGAACTTAATCTTGAATAACAAAAAACCCCGCCGAAGCGAGGTTTGTTTGTTTAACCGCGGCCAGCGCGCTTGCGATCGCTCTCGGTTAGGTGTTTCTTGCGAAGACGAATCTCTTTTGGAGTGACTTCAACCAGCTCGTCGTCTTCGATGAAATCCAGCGCCTGCTCCAATGTATATTTAATCGCTGGGCTAAGCTTGATGGCATCATCTTTGCCGGAGGCGCGCATGTTGGTTAATGGCTTGGCTTTAATCGCGTTAACGGTTAAATCGTTGTCTTTCGAGTGTATGCCAATCAACTGACCTTCATAGACGTTATCGCCTTCAGCAGCGAATAACTTGCCGCGATCTTGCAACGGGCCAAGTGAATAGGCAGGTGTTGCGCCTGGTGCGTTGGCAATCATCACGCCGTTAATACGCTTGGCGATGGCGCCTTGTTCTTTCGGGCCGTAATGGTCAAATACATGGAACAACAATCCGGAGCCTTGAGTGAGGGTGCGGAATTCGTTCTGGAAGCCGATTAAGCCACGTGCTGGAATCATATAATCCAAACGCACGCGTCCTTTACCATCCGATTCCATATTCTTAAGCTGGGCTTTACGAGTGCCAAGCTTATCCATCACGCCACCTTGATGCACTTCTTCAATGTCGACCACTAATTGTTCGATGGGCTCCATTTGTTGGCCGTCGATTAGTTTGATGATAACTTCTGGGCGTGACACCGCAAGCTCGAAGCCTTCACGACGCA
>JAGNUI010000092.1 GCA_017987065.1 Arenimonas sp. | reverse complement strand
ACCAAACCAGAAGCGTAGCCTGCGATGCCAATGCTATAGGCAGTAACGAGACGCAATTTTCCACTCATTCCGGCAGTGGCTAAAGCAGGAATGATTAAGCTCGCAAAGACGAGATAGACGCCAACCAACTGCACCGAAGCGGTAATGGCAAGTGCGAATAATCCGTAAAACCATAAGCCAGTCAACTGCCCTTTACGCCAGATCATAAAGCCTAATAACAATGCGGAAAGCACTGCAGCGGGTATCAGCTGGCTATAACTGACCCAGAGAATTTGCCCGACCAGCAAATCTTTCAGATGTTCGCCGCCTTGGGGATTATTGGCTAGCAATAAAATTCCGCCAGTTGCGGCTAAAACGAAAAGAGTGCCAATTAGTGGCTCTTGATAATTCGGCCAGCGTTTATCGGTCCATGCTAACAAGCCCGCACCAGACAATGCAGCAGCAGCGGCGGCGAGTTGTACTGCAAAACCTTGCTCACCAATGGCAAAATATTGGGCCAGAATCACACCCAATGCAGCGATTTGGGCGATGGCTAAGTCAATGAAGATAATGCCGCGCGACAAAACTTGCCGACCCAAAGGCACATGGGTACTGAGTACAATCAGGCCTGCAACACAGGCTGGGCCCAAAATACTGATATCCAAACCTTCCGTGTTGAAAGCAAAACTCATTTTGCCGCTGCCAATAGCTTGTCAATCGTTGAATCAAACAAACCGAACAAATCTTTAGCTTGCGCGTCGCCACCCACGGTGAATGGCAAGGCGATGGCCGGCACACCAGAGCGCTCCGATAACCAATTGCTGGCTTTAGGATCTTGATAGGCAGCACGAATAATGGCAAAAGGCTGTTCCGTTTTGGCTAACTTAACCATGCCTGCTAAGTGCGCACTGCTTGGTGGCACGCCCGGTTTAGATTCAAGTGTGCCAATTTGTTGCAGGCCAAGCCATTTGTTGAGATAAACCCAACTGTTGTGCTGAACAATGATTTTTCGACCTTTCAGTGGCGCTGCTTTTGCATCCCAGCGTTTAATAGCAGCATTCCACCGGGTACTGAATGCGGTGAAATTTTGTTGATAAATTGCCGCATTTGAACTATCCAGGGCCACCAATCTTGCCGTCAATGCCTTTGCGACGGCGAGTAGACGATGAGGGTCCATTTGGATATGTGGATTACCCATGGGATGCACATCGCCGTTGGCCCGATCAAGTTGGCTTGGTTTTTCAAGCGTAGTGACTTGACTGGCAACCATAAAATGACCAGGCCCAGAGGCAATACTGGAATTGCCGGATTGGCGGATGAGCATGGGTAACCAACCAATTTCCAAATCAGCGCCTGTGCAAACGATGATATTGGCACGTCGAACTTTAGCAATCAAGCTCGGTTTGGCTTCAATTTGATGGACATCTTGCAAAGCGGAGGTGCCCACATCAATATTGATTTTATCGCCAGCCAGTTCTTGCAACATCGAGCCCCATTCTGGCTCGCAGGCAAAGGCATTTAATTTGGCGTGTGCTTGCGTACTGATAAAACCGGCAGTCAGTAAAAGTGCAAAAGAGTATTTTCTCATAAGTCTGGCCTAAAATTTATGGGCGCCATGCGCGCCTAAACTGGTGATGTATTGCAAATAAATAGCGTTATCGGTATCGGTTTGGTTGGGTTGGTCAAGGCTATATTGCAATCTAAAAACGCTGAACTCGCTATTATGCCAGGCGAACATCACGCTGTTACGATAGGGATTGTAGTCGCTGGCATAGGGGCCATTTTCATCGGCCCATAATTGATCAAAGCGATAGCCCGCTTCCCACTGTTTGTTGAATCGATACACGCCTTGTATATAAGCACCGCTGGTGTTGCCATTCCATGGCTCTGAAAAATCGGGAATATTGGCATCCGCGTATTCGCCATTGCGATCATTAAAGATATATTCGGTTTGTAGTAAAAAACCGCCGTCTTTGAAATTGCCTTGTGGCGCCCATTTCCAGGTGGCATCGGCAATATACAATTTGCTATTGCCGGTAAAGCCATCTTCAGCATCGATACTGTCTGCGTTTAAGAATGAAAGGCCAGCGAGCCAAGAGTTATTGCTGCCAACATCGCCACCAAAATGTGCAAACAGGGTTTGCGCGCCAAAGCCGTTTTGCGCTCTGCCTTGCGCCGGGAAATTTGAGCCGGCAAACAGTTCAGCGCCTAATTCAATATATAAATCCGTTGGCGCTACCCATTTTATTTGAATACCATCATCGCCATATTGATTGGCCAAAAGCGATTGGTAAGCATTGGGGCGATCAAAAAAATAATCGGTATGTGCATGCCGGCTATTGAGATAGCCAATGTTGGAAAAGAAGCGACCGGCGCGTAAAGTCACGCTATTGGGAAGGGAAGTGGTTTCAATATAGGCTTCTTCAATACCCACTTCTTCATCGCTAAAGGCAACGGTGATTTGGCCGTAAAATTTATCATCGATATTGGATGATAAAGTGATTTCACTTTCGCCTAAAGAAAAGCCTTGGGTTTCTGGGCCAGTGCCTTCAAGGTTGGCAAATCCAGCACGGTAATAATCCTCAGGATTCAGGCTATGGTATTGATAGCTGCCATTTAAAATAATACTGATAGCCGGATTAAACGCGTTCGCGCTTGACAAGGCTTGCGTTGTAGCGACATCGCCGGATACGTCTGCTTCACTTGAAGTTGCAACAGATTCTACAAGCACAGCATTGGCTGGTTGTGATGTTTTGAGCTCTTCAATCGCTAAGCGCGCCTGATCTGCCGCTTCACTGGCTTTAGCTGCCTGTATTTGAAGTTGAGCAGCATTTTCTTCCAAGACTTTAATGCGCGCTTCTAAAGCCGCAATGCGTTGTTGATCCCCAGAGTCGGCCGCTAACGCTACACCAGATAATGCCACGGCTATGCAGGCAACTAATAATCTATATTTCATGATAATAATGAACCTAAATACAAAATAATATGTTACATCATAACATAACAATATTAACTTGTATCAGTGAATATTTCACTTGGTCGTTAAATTAATCCGTAACGCACCGCTTTTTCTTGCAGCTCGGTGAGGTTGCGCGCTTGCAGTTTCAGCATCAAATTAGCGCGGTGGCTATAAACCGTTTTGTCGCTGATGCCCAGATCAGAGGCAATGGCTTTTGGTGCTAAGCCTTTGAGCATTAATTTTAAGGTCACTAATTCGCGATCGCTTAATTTTGGTGCCGCGATTTTTTTCTGAACTCGGATATCGCTAGACACAAAAGATTGACCATCCATCACGGCACGCAAAGCAGGGATCAACTCTTTGGCGGCTAAGGCCTTGGTTACATAAGCATCTGCCCCTAAAGCGGTGGCTTTAGTCACCAGTGCGGGGTTGTCGTGCATGCTTAATACGATAATTTTTGGTTTATGCGGGTGCTGTTCTAGTTGCTCAATCACGCTAAAGCCGCTGCTATTGGCGAGGCTTAAATCAGTAATCAAAAAATCGGGCTGCAGTTGCGTAATCAGTTGCAGTGCTTGCTGGGGCGTTTCGCATTCACCGCAAACTTCGAAGTCTGCTTGCAAAACCAAAAGATGTTTAATGCCTTCACGAACAATGCCGTGGTCGTCGAGTAGTAGAATTCGTGTCATATCAGCATTATGCCGAATTCTGTTGCGGATAGGCAGAAAAATTCTTATATAGTTCGGACGGATTTTTGATAGTCTAAATGCTGTGAAAAAATAGCCTGCCCATGCCCACATTGTTTCAATCTCAAGAGAATCGAAAAGCGACAATACCCTTAGTGCTGATAGTGTTTATGGCACAAATGCTTGTTTGGTATTTCGGCTTCTTTCACTGGAGTTTGCTAACCGGCCTTACCTTCTTCGTCTATTGGCAGCGGCCAATTCGTGAATGGCCACTATGGACAGTGGTTAGCATTATTGCCACGTTGATGATGGGTGTGTTGATTCGATGGCAAACTTATGGGCTTGTAGAAGCGTTCAATTTTATATCGCCAGGAATTGTTGAGTTCATTATCGGAAACTTTATATGGCCATTCCCAATCATGCTCGGGGTTTGGTATCTAAAAGCAAAATCTTTGTTAGTCAACAGCCCAGTTACCATTAAAAGTATGTCGAGGTTGCATTTGGCAGCCATATTAACCACCTTTTTTCTAACACTAAAAGATCTGGCCTATATTTTTACCGAAGGCATGGTGGGTGATGTCCGCGGTGCTGTGATTGTTGATATGCAAGCAATAACCTACCCAGAAAGCTTGCCTTTGTTATTTAAATTTACGATTAGTCATTTCATGGGCGGTTTTTTGGGGATTATGTTAATGGTGCCCATGCTGCAATGGCTATTTGTGCCAGCCAACCGCATTGGTTCGCAGCGCGTTATTCGTTCTGCGGTCATTTATTTGTATTTGTTACCCTTGTTGCTGTACTTAAGTGGTGCATGGTTGAGTGCGGCAAATGTTGGTCTTTCCGAGTTGTTGAAAATATTACTATTGGCAGCCGTTGTGGTGTTTTCATTTTTCCATGGTTGGCGCGGCGCGTCATTGTCGGTGTTGGTGGTCAGTTCACTGATTGCCTTGGATGATCATCTGCATGGTGGTAGCGCTGATATTATTGAAATGCAATTGTATGTGGCGGTGATGGGCGCCATGGCACTGTTGTTTGGCGCCAGCATTGACGAACTTAAAAAAAGTGAAATTACCCTGCAAACCGATAAAGGGCAGTTGCAGCGAGCGCTTGATTCGTTGGCCGATTCCACACGCCGCGGCATGCAAAGCGAAGAGTTTGAACGCAAGCGAATTGCCCGCGAATTACACGATGACTTGGGGCAAATTTTAACGGCATTGCAAACGCAAATTGCCCTATCGCAACAACATACGACTGAGCCAGATCGACGTCACAGCACAAAAACCCTGGAACAATTAACGCAACGCATGTCGGGCTCATTAAAATCGGTGGTCAATGCGCTATCCCCCGACGAGCTCGATCAGTTAGGCCTGTACGCCGCCATTGTTTATGGTAGCCCGGCGCAGCAATGTGACATGTCGGGTATCGATTACCAAGTTGATTTATTCGGCAATAGTTTGTTGTTAGATGAATTGGAATCGGTCGCGCGATTGGCCGCTTATCGCATTGTGCAAGAATCAATTACCAATGCGGTGAAATATGCCAGTTGCAATCGTATTCATGTGCGCTTGCGCATTGGTAAACGTGCAGGAAAAATCTATTTGGTGCTCTGCATTACCGATAATGGCATTGGTTTAAAATCGCTTGGCCAAATTAAGCATGGTTTCTACAGTATTCGCGATCGCGCCATTGCTTTGAACGGGGTCTTGCACGTGCAAAATCTACCAGGTGTGCGCGTGCATGTGTTGCTCAGGCAGTAAAACCAAGAAATTTTCTTAATGTGCTTTTTTACTTAGCAAGATAAAATCGCGTGGTTAGGGATTTTGATGCCTGAAGCCTTCAAGGCTTGATTAAAAAATCAAAGTTATTGAAACTAAACCAAAAATTATGAGCATTAGTGTGATGATAATATTAAGTTTTATTGGTGCTGCCAGTATTATTATCTCGGTCTATTTTCTGGTGCGCCGGCTATTAAGGCAGAATAAGCTGTTGGCTATTTTGCCAAAAAGCAAATACAAAATTGTTGAATATAAAGACCCTAAAGAGTATTTGCTGTACACCTGTCTAGAATCTGAAGATTGGAAGTATGTGCATGAATATAAAACCTACCAATTAGCATTGTCCGGTGCTTCGTATCACTACAATGATATGCAAGAGAGCAAAAAATATCCCAAAAAGAAAAAACGGAAGAAAGTAGTGCATATTATTTAGTGTGAGTAGGCTTTGGAAATACAGTCTAATCATCTACAAAAAACATGCGCATC
>JAGNUI010000091.1 GCA_017987065.1 Arenimonas sp. | reverse complement strand
GGATGCATCGGGTGCAAGTCTTTACCTGCCGCCACTACCATTTTGACAAACTCATCTTTAATGGAGCGTTCAACTAATAAACGAGAGGCGGCGGTACACACTTCGCCTTGATTGAAGAAAATACCAATGGCCGCTGCTTTGGCGGCTTCTTCCAAATCGGGCGCATCAGCAAAAACTACATTTGGGCTTTTGCCACCACATTCCATAAATGCGCGCTTCATGTTGGAACGTCCTGCGCATTGCAATAAGTGCTTGCCTACACCGGTTGAACCGGTGAACACCAAACCATCCACATCCATATGCAAGGCGAGCGGCTCACCTGCACCTTTGCCAAAGCCAGGCAACACATTAAACACACCAGCGGGAATGCCCGCTTGCATGGCTAATTCGGCAATGCGAATAGCCGATAAAGGGGATTTTTCAGAAGGTTTTAAGATCACCGAATTACCCGCAGCTAATGCCGGTGCATATTTCCAGGTAGCCATTAATAATGGGAAATTCCACGGCACGATGGCAGCAATCACGCCTAAGGGTTCGCGGGTAATTAAACCTAATTCATCATTCGGTGTTGGAGCAATTTCGCCATAAACTTTATCCACCGCTTCAGCGGTCCAGCTTAAACAACGAACACTGGCTGAAACATCAATTGAAAGCGCATCTGCCACCGGCTTGCCCATATCAATCGATTCTAATAAAGCTAATTCTTCCGCGTGCTGTTCAATGAGCAAAGCAAATTTCTGCAACACTCTTTTCCGATGCACGGGCGAGCTTTCAGACCAAAAGCCTGCTTCAAAAGCATGCCGAGCAGCTTTCACCGCACGATTTACATCTTCCTCAGCACATTCTGCAACTTGCGCAATACACTGACCATCAATTGGGCTAATACAAGAAAATGTTTTACCTGAGGCCGCATCAACGTAATTGCCATTGATGAAGGCTTGTGCGCGAATAGTTAAGCTTTTTGCGTGAGCTTCCCATTGAGATCGATTTAATTTTGCGTTCATTTAAGTGCTCGAGTAGATTTATATTAGAAGGTTGCCGGGGTATTGGCGCTAACTAAAATTGCTTCTTGTTTGCTGATATTACGAAAACGGTGCGGTGTTTTGCTTTCAAAGTAATAGGCATCGCCCGGGCCAAGTATCCTACTTTGATCGCCAACGGTGAGCTCAATTTCGCCTTGAATAATGACACCACCCTCTTCGCCTTCGTGCTGTAACATGGATTTTCCGGTATCGGTGCCGGGTGGCATCACTTCGCGCAAAATGCACATTTGACGTTGCGGCTTATTTTGCCCAATCAGGAAATAGTGAATTTCACCATTGCCAACATCAATTAAATCTTCTTTACGATAAAACGGCGAATCACTTTGCAAATTAGTCGCATCGAGTGTGAAAAAATCCGCTAATGAAATGGGAATACCGTCGAGAACTTTTTTTAGCGAGCTAATCGATGGACTCACTTTATTCTGCTCAATAAGCGAAATGGTGCTATTGGTCACCCCAACTCGTTTCGCCAATTCTCTTTGACTTAGATTCTTTTTGTTGCGAACGGATTGAAGACGCGAACCAATATCCATAGATAATTTCAATTATTTAGTGATGTAGAATAATAAACACATTAGCATAAACAGGCAGATTATATTGAATATAATTTACAATTTGTCCTATTGTAAATTTTATTCAACACTGTATAGTGTTACTCAACACTCATAAAAACATAACGCCATGAACGATAACACCTCGTATTTAAAGCACTATCAGGATTTAGCCACACAAAATCCTGAGCATCTTGACGCCTTTTGGATGCCCTTTACAGCGAATCGGCAATTCAAGCAAAAACCGCGACTGATGGCCAGCGCGCAAGGCATGTATTACACCAGCACCGAGGGTCATAAAATTTTGGATGGCACTGGTGGGTTATGGTGTTGCAATGCTGGTCATGGCCGTAAGCGCATCATCGATGCCGTGCAACAACAAATAGCCACCTTAGATTTTGCACCCACATTTCAAATGGGGCACCCACTGCCCTTCATATTGGCTGAACGCTTAGTCGAAATAGCGCCCGAAGGCATTAATCATGTATTTTTCACCAACTCCGGCTCGGAATCGGTGGATACCGCACTCAAAATTGCACTGGCTTATCATCGTGCCCGCGGCGAAGGCCATCGTACTCGTTTGATTGGTCGTGAAAAAGGCTATCACGGCGTGGGTTTTGGCGGCATTTCGGTCGGTGGTCTGCCGAACAATCGCAAATGGTACGGTACACAACTTCCAGGTGTTGACCACCTGCGCCACACTCTCGACATTGAACGCAATGCTTTTAGTAAAGGACTGCCGCAATACGGATTAGAATTGGCCGAAGATTTAGAACGGATGGTGGCCTTGCATGATGCCAGCACCATTGCTGCCGTTATTATTGAACCGATTGCAGGCTCTGCCGGCGTGATTATTCCTGCCGATGGCTACTTAAAGCGTATTCGAGAAATATGCGATAAGTATGGAATATTATTGATATTTGATGAAGTTATTACGGGTTACGGACGTATTGGCCATGCATTTGCAGCGCAACGTTTTGATGTAACACCCGACCTAATGACCACCGCCAAAGGTCTAACCAACGGCTGTGTACCGATGGGCGCGGTGTTTGTCTCAGATAAAGTACATCAAGGCTTTTTGACTGGACCAGAAAATGTCATTGATTTTTTTCATGGTTATACCTATTCAGGCCATCCTTTGGCTTGCGCCGCTGCTTTAGCGAGCTTGGATATCTATGCGGAAGAAAACCTGTTCAACAAAGCCATTGAGCTAGAACACTATTGGCAAGAGTCTATTCACGCATTAAAAGGATTGCCGAATGTGATTGATATTCGTAATTTCGGCCTTATTGGTGCAATCGAATTAGCACCGCGTGACGGCAAACCTGGCGCGCGCGCTTATGAAATTTTTACCAATTGCTTCCATCAAAAAGACGTTTTAATTCGTGTCACCGGCGATGTTATCGCTTTATCGCCACCATTAATTTTAGACAAAACCCACATTGATGAGCTTTTCAGTAGAATAGCCGACGCGATTAAAGAAACAGCCTAATCCTCAGCACCACCCTTCCTCATTATCTGGAGCAAACTCATGTTAATCGGCGTCCCTAAAGAAATTAAAAACCACGAATACCGCATCGGCCTTACCCCAGCTGGCGCTCGCGAACTCGTTGCTAACGGCCATCAAGTGATGGTACAGCGCGACGGTGGTAAATCCATTGGTTTGACTAATGAGCAATACCAAAAAGCTGGCGCAGAAATTGTTGATACGGCAGCAGAAATTTTTGCCCGTGCCGAGATGATTATCAAAGTAAAAGAACCACAACCGGTTGAATGCGCCATGTTACGCCCGGGTCAAATTCTTTATACCTATTTGCATTTAGCGCCAGATCCCGAGCAAACCAAAGCCTTAATAGCCTCTGGCTGCACGGCCATTGCTTACGAAACCGTTACTGATCGTAAAGGTGGTTTGCCGTTATTAGCACCGATGTCTGAAGTGGCTGGTCGTATGTCGATTCAAGCCGGTGCACATGCTCTTGAAAAAGCCCAAGGTGGTTCAGGCGTGTTACTGGGCGGTGTGCCGGGCGTTAAACCGGCTGAAGTGTTGGTGATCGGCGGTGGCGTAGTTGGTATTAATGCAGCACGTATTGCCATGGGCATGGGCGCAAACGTGACCATTCTCGATCGCTCACTGGATCGTTTGAAATATTTGGATGAATTATACGGCGATCGTTTAACCACCATTTATTCGACTCATGACGCGATTGAAGAAAGACTGCCACATACCGATTTAGTGATTGGCGCGGTGTTAATTCCAGGCGCTGCCGCTCCTAAATTAATTTCCCGTGCACAACTTGCATTGATGCAGCCAGGCTCGGTCTTGGTCGATGTGGCGATTGATCAAGGTGGTTGTTTCGAAACCTCGAAAGCCACTACGCATCAAGAACCAACCTATGAAGTGGATGGTGTGATTCATTACTGTGTGGCTAATATGCCAGGCGGCGTGGCACGCACCTCTACTTTTGCATTAACCAACGCAACGCTGCCATACGCTGTGCAAATTGCTAACAAGGGCGCGAAAGCGGCATTATTGAATGATGCCCACCTATTGAATGGCTTGAATGTACATGCTGGCAAAGTCACCTACAAAGCAGTTGCAGAAGACTTAGGTTTAGCTTATGTTTCTGCCGCCGACGCGTTGAACGCATAAAAATTTGAGTCATACGATGAGCACATTGATTTCGCATTTCATTCATGGACAGGAAGTCGCTGGCGAAAGTCAGCGCTTTTCCGATGTTTTCAACCCAGCCACAGGTCAAGTAACGGGCCGCATTCCTCTGGCTACTGTTGCTGATGTCGAATCTGCGATTGCATCAGCGCAAGCAGCCTTTCCTGCTTGGGCGGCAACCACGCCGCTTAATCGTGCGCGGGTGATGTTTAAATACAAAGAACTGCTTGAAAAGCATGCCGATGAAATTGCTATGGCAATTACCCTTGAGCATGGCAAAGTGTTTTCTGATGCCAAAGGTGAATTAACGCGTGGCTTAGAAGTGGTGGAATTTGCTTGCGGTATTCCGCATCTGCAAAAAGGCGAGCATTCGATGAATGTTGGCACCGGCGTCGATAGCTACAGCGAATATTCGCCACTTGGTGTTGTTGCCGGCATTACACCATTTAACTTTCCGTGTATGGTTCCCATGTGGATGTTTCCGATTGCCATTGCTTGTGGCAATACCTTTGTGCTGAAACCTTCTGAACGCGACCCGACACCAACGCTCATTCTTGCTCGTTTGTTAAAAGAAGCCGGCTTACCTGATGGTGTGTTCAATGTGGTGCATGGCGATAAAGTCGCTGTCGATGCATTGCTCGATGATCCTCGTGTGCAAGCCGTTAGTTTCGTTGGATCAACGCCCATTGCAGAATATATTTATGCTCGCGGCTCCGCTGCAGGCAAACGCGTGCAAGCTTTGGGCGGCGCTAAAAATCATATGGTGATTATGCCGGACGCCGACATGGATCAGGCTGCCAATGCGTTGCTTGGTGCAGGCTACGGTTCTGCAGGCGAGCGTTGCATGGCCATATCTGTAGCGGTTTGTGTGGGTGATGTAGCGGCCGATGCTTTGATTGCGAAACTGCAACCACTGGTTGAAAACTTGCGCGTTGGCCCAGGCGATAAAGACAACCCCGACATGGGCCCGTTAGTCACTTGCGTGCACCGCGATAAAGTTAAGGGCTACGTGGATTCTGGCGAAGCGGAAGGCGCAATAATTTTGGTTGATGGTCGAGGCGTAAAAGTTGATGGCCATGAACAAGGGTTCTTCCTTGGCGGTACATTGTTTGATCATGTCACTGCCAACATGAAAATTTATAAAGAAGAAATATTTGGGCCAGTGCTTTGCATTGTGCGTGTGCCGGATTTCAACACAGCTTGTCAATTAATTAATGATCACGAATACGGCAATGGCACCGCCATTTTTACTCGCGATGGTGATGCCGCAAGGCAATTTTGCCACACGATTCAAGTGGGCATGGTTGGCGTGAATGTGCCAATTCCCGTACCGATGGCCTTCCATAGTTTCGGTGGTTGGAAGCGTTCATTATTTGGCCCGTTGCACATGCATGGCACCGATGGCGTTCGTTTTTACACGCGCCTGAAAACCATCACCGCACGCTGGCCAACCGGTATTCGTGCTGGTGCTGAATTCAGTATGCCTACGATGAAATAAATTGTTGCAGAAAGACCGGTGACGCTCGTCCCGGCGATTGCTTCGCGCAAGGAACGACGAGTGGACTGCTAATACCGGAGCCCACCATGTCAACTGATAAACATTCTACGGCAACACCTAGCCAAACTGATTTGGC
>JAGNUI010000090.1 GCA_017987065.1 Arenimonas sp. | reverse complement strand
CTTGCTCTTGGCGACTCCTACACTATTGGCGAAGGCATTACTGAAACGGAGCGCTGGCCAGAGCAATGGGCTAAGCGCATGAACGAACAAGGTCATGCAATTGAGCAGCCGGTTCGTATTATTGCCAAAACCGGCTGGACTACTGATGAGTTACTGCAAGCTATTGACGATGCCGGTAAAATTGGCACCTATCAGTATGTTTCATTATTAATTGGCGTCAACAATCAATACCGCGGCCGAAGTATTGATGAATTTAAAACCGAGTTTATGCAACTGGCTGAAAAAGCTATTTATTTTGCTGGCAACAAGCCACAACACGTATTTGTACTCTCCATTCCAGATTGGGGGCAAACGCCTTTTGGTCAAGCGAGTGGGTGCGATACAAGCCAAATAAGCCAGGAGATTGACTCCTTTAACTTAGCCGCAGAAAAGCTTTGTCAGCAATTAAAAATCAGCTATTGGGATATCACTGCCATTACCCGTGAAAACAGTAAAAATACCCTTATGCACGCAGAGGACGGACTACACCCCTCGCAATTAATGTACGAAATATGGATAAACACTTTATTTTCACATTGAATGCTTTACTTTTAGAGTAATTACTCTGTAAATTATACAGAATGGCAAGTGTACCTAGGCGCTTAGAAATGCGAAATCAAATACTATTAATCTCTTTCTGTCTAACTTTAGCTGCTTGCGGAAAAGGTTCTGACAATGCCAGCCCCCAAGCCCAAGCAGCAAATGCATGCGCCGCTGAGGCTAAAACGCTGATTGGCGATAAAACCTATGCGTTGGATTTAGCGGTTTTAGCAAAAAACGCCAAGCTGGTTGATGGCATTTGGCAATTGCAGTCGCCGATAACCATAGAGCCTGGTCTGCGCGATGAAGTCACACAAGACTTGGCATGCGAAGTTCGTATGTTAAAAGACCAGCCTAGCGAAGTCGTTAGAATTGAATTTATTTTTAAGTAATGTTTAAAAATTCAGGCTCTTAAATAAAGTTCTGAATTATTATTCATCAAATCGTAAGTGCTTAACCGACTTACCGTGGCGCCGAATGAGTTTGAGCGCCTCAATACCAATATTGATGTGCGCTTCAACAAAGCTTGTGGTAATTTTTTTATCGGACTCTTCAGTCTTGACGCCCTCAGGAATCATCGGCTGATCCGAAACTAACAACAACGCGCCACATGGGATGGAATTGGCAAAGCCTGCTGCAAAAATAGTTGCGGTTTCCATATCGATGGCCATACAGCGAAGTTTTCTCAAATAAGACTTAAATTCTTCATCATGCTCCCAAACACGGCGATTGGTGGTGTACACCGTACCGGTCCAATAGTCGTAGCCTAAATCGCGAATCATGGTAGATATAACCCGTTGCATGGCAAATGCCGGCAAAGCGGGTACTTCAGGGGCGAGATAATCATTGGAGGTGCCCTCGCCTCGGATTGCAGCAATTGGCAGTACCAAATCGCCAAGTTCATTTTTCTTTTTTAAACCACCACATTTGCCTAAAAAAAGCACCGCTTTAGGCGGCAAGGCGCTCAGCAAATCCATCATGGTGGCGGCATTGGCAGAACCCATACCAAAGTTAATCATGGTAATGCCATCGAAGGTGGCGCTAGGCATCGGCTTATCGCGGTTGACCACCTCGGCGCCTGTTAATCGGGCAAAGGTATCTAAATAACCACCAAAATTTGTTAGCAGAATATGCTCACCAAAGGCCTCTAATGGCAGTCCTGTATAGCGTGGCAACCAATTGCTAACGATTTCTTGCTTATTTTTCATGCTAACTCCTTTTGACTATTGTGCCATGAAGGAATTTATTGTGTAAAAGGCTTGGCAGACAATCGCTTCTGATATAGGGTATTCATTCTACTAATTGAGACAGTCGAACATGAATAAACTCACACTTACGGCAGCAATTTGCGCTGTTTTAGTAACACACTCGGCGTTAGCCAAGAAAAAACCCGAGCCTGCACCAAGACAACCAGCGCCTTTTGCCAGCACCTATCAAGCAATACCGTCTGTTCCTGTTCTTTTGCAAAACGCTACCATTCTTACCGGCACCGGCGAGCGACTGGAAGCTGCAGATGTGTTGCTGCAGGATGGAAAAATACAAGCTGTTGGTAAAGGTTTAACTGCACCAGGCAACGCACAAATCATCAATGCCACCGGCAAATGGATTACTCCTGGAATTATCGACATCCATTCACATCTTGGTGTGTATGCCAGTCCTGGCGTCAATGCCACCAGCGATGGCAATGAGGCCACCAATCCAGTAACCGCCAATGTATGGGCAGAGCATTCGGTTTGGCCGCAAGATCAAGGCTTTGCCAAAGCCTTAGCGGGTGGTGTGACCAGTTTGCAGATATTACCGGGTTCTGCCAATTTAGTCGGTGGACGTAGTGTGATTCTAAAAAATGTCTATGCCAATACGGTGCAAGGGATGAAATTTCCGAACGCCCCATACGGTATCAAAATGGCCTGCGGTGAAAATCCTAAGCGCGTCTATGGCGAAAAAGGTGGTCCATCAACACGCATGGGCAATGTCGCTGGTTATCGCAGTGCCTTCATTGAAGCGCAGGGCTATCGAAAAAAATGGGACGCCTATGAAAATGGTGGCCGTAAAGGCGAAAGACCTGATCAAGACTTAGCCAGCGAAACGTTAGCCGGTGTCATGCGCGGCGATATTACGGTGAATATCCATTGTTACCGCGCCGATGAAATGGCGCAGATGATTGATTTATCAAAAGAATTTGGCTTTCAAATCAGTTCGTTCCATCATGGTGTTGAAGCTTATAAAATTGCTGACCAACTAGCACAAGAAAAAATATGCGGCGCATTATGGGCCGACTGGTGGGGCTTTAAAATGGAGGCTTATGATGGCATTGAAGAAAATATTGCCTTGGTCGATCGCGCGCCAAGCGGATGTGCCATTGTGCATTCCGACTCAGCCGAAGGCATCCAACATCTAAACCAAGAAGCCACCAAGGTTATGGCCTCTTCTGCACGCGTGGGCATGGTGATTACACCAGAGCATGCCATTCAATGGATTACCAGCAATCCAGCAAAAGCCATGCGTATCGACAACCAAACCGGCACGCTACAAGCAGGCAAGATGGCCGATGTGGTGGTTTGGAACGGCACGCCATTTAGCACTTACGCTAAAGCAGAACAAGTTTTTGTCGACGGCAAAATGGTCTACGACCGCAACAATAAGGCGCTGCAACCTAAAGCAGACTTCATGCTCGGACAGGAGGGTCAACCATGAACCGTCACCTACTATTTATCGCATTAATCAGCTGTGCCTTTGGTGCTAATGCCCAAAATGTTTTAATTAAAAATGCCACTGTGCACACCGCTTCTAGCCAAGGCACTTTGAAAAACACCGATGTCTTGGTGCAAGGCGGCATTATTCGTGCAGTCGGTAAGCAATTAACTGCGCCTGCTGGCACTAGCAGTTTTGATGCTCAAGGCCGGCCTCTAACCCCTGGACTATTTGCCGGCATTACCGCAATTGGCCTTGAAGAAGTCAGTGCCGAAGATAGCACGGTGGATTCGACTTTAAATATTAAAACCGGCGAATCGGGTTTAATTGAAAATTTGCGCCCAGAATTTGATGTAACCATTGCCTACAACCCGCGCTCTACCTTGCTGGCTGTTGCGCGTGTTGGTGGCTTGAGCTATACCGCTCTTGGCACCAGCGGTGCTTTGCTTTCCGGCCAAGGTAGTGTGATGCGCCTGGACGGCGGCTATGAGCCGGTCGCCAATCGTCGCATTCCTTATGTTGTGATTGGTTCTAGCAAACTTGAGCAAAGCGGCTCAACCCGTGCCGCGCAATTTATGTTGCTAGAGCAAGCCTTCAATGAAGCTAGATTACCAACGGCCGGTGACGAACGTTTACTAACCAGCAAAGGTCGCGCAGCTTTGAGTCAAGAGATGCTGAATAGTCGTTTTTTTGTATCCGTTAATCGTGAAGCGGATATCCGTCAAGTTTTAAAATTAGCACAGAAATTCAATATCCGTATTGCTTTAGTTGGCGCTTCAGAAGCGTGGCGTTTAGCAGATCAAATTGCGGCCAGTAAAACGCCCGTATTTATCGATGCCCTTGATGTTCTACCGGGCAGTTTTGAACAATTAGGTAACAGCGATGATAATGCAGCGCGCTTGCAACGTGCTGGCGTTTCGGTCAGTTTCATCAACGGTGGCGATTCACATAATGCCCGTAAAATACGGCAGGTAGCTGGCAATGCAGTTGCCAATGGCTTGTCTTGGGAAGCTGGCCTGGCTGGCATAACCTCTGCCCCTGCAAAAGCTTTAGGCGTTGATGCGCAAATCGGTAGCATTGAAGTGGGCAAAATGGCCGACCTAGTTTTGTGGACTGCCGACCCATTGGACGTAGCGTCCACGGCCCAAGCCATGTGGCTGGCAGGAAAGTCGATACCTATGGTGTCGCGCCAAACCCTATTGCGTGATCGTTACCTTGCGCCAAGCAATGGTTTACCTCGCGCCTACCAACAGTGAGCGCTGCATGAGAATTAAACATTTAAGTCTGTTATGCAGTGCACTATTGTTAAGCCAAGCTAGTTTTGCCGCTGATAAACCCAGTTGGAATGTGTCTGCCGATCACGGTAAAACAAAGACCATTAGCTTTACTACCGACGAAGGCACATGGCTCGATCTCGATGTGAGCCCTGATGGCAACAGCGTTGTGTTTTCGATGATGGGCGATATTTACTTGATGCCAATTTCTGGCGGCAATGCACAGCGCATCAGCTCAGGCCCAGCCTGGGATGTGCAACCGCGCTTCTCGCCAAATGGTAAAGAAATCGCATTCACTTCCGATCGTGCTGGTGGCAATAATCTTTGGCGCATGAACCGAGATGGTTCTGCCAGCAAGCAAGTGACCAAAGAAAGTTTCCGCTTGTTCAACAATCCTATTTGGACACCAGATAGTCAATTTCTGATTGGTCGAAAACATTTCACTTCGGAACGCTCTTTGGGTGCCGGTGAGTTATGGATGACCCACCGCGATGGTGGCGAAGGGTTGCAATTAACCAAACGTAAAAATGACCAAATGGATTTGGGCGAACCGGCCATTAGTCCAGATGGTCGTTATGTGTATTACTCCGAAGACGTTAGTGAAGGCGATTATTTTGAATACAATAAAAATGTCTATGAAGTGATTTATGCCATCAAACGCCTCGATCGTGATACCGGTGAAACGCAAACGCTGATTAACACACCCGGCGGCGCTATTCGCCCACAGCCCTCGCCAGATGGCAAAAAACTCGCTTTCGTGAAACGCGTCCGCGACAAATCGGTATTGCATGTGTTGGATTTGCAATCAGGAAAAGTGACACCAGTTTGGGATGGCTTATCGCACGACATGCAAGAAGCGTGGGCTATTTTTGGCCCTTATGCCAACTTCAACTGGACACCTGATTCGCAATCGGTGGTGATTTGGGCGCAAGGTAAAATTTGGCGCGTGAACATGCAAACCGGCACGCCACAAAATATTGCTTTCAATGCTGAAGTGTCGCAAAAATTAACCGCGCCAATACGCTTCACCAATAGTCTTGAAGGCGCTAGTTTTAACGCAAAAATGCTGCGTGATGTGGCCACCTCTCCGGATGATAAAACCGTTATATTTCATGCGGTCGGGCATTTATGGAAAAGAGTTGGCAATAGCAACCCCACCCGCTTAACGCAAGACAATACCCATTTCGAATATCAGCCTAGCTTTAGTGCTGATGGTAAAAAGATTTTATACACCACGTGGTCGGATGCAACGCAAAGTAGCATTCGTGAGTTGGATTTAAGCACGGGCGCATCACGTATTTTAAATACCGAACCGGGCTTTTATTATCAACCGCGCTTTTCACCCAACGGCCAGCATGTGGTGTTTGTCAAAGCCGGTGGCAGTTCACTAACCGGCAGCTTGAATAGCTTAAATCGTGGCATTTTCACCACACCTATTAATACCTGGGCACCCACTAAAATTGCTA
>JAGNUI010000089.1 GCA_017987065.1 Arenimonas sp. | reverse complement strand
AGCACTGATAAGTCCGGAGACCGGCTTTAGGCTAGCGGCGATGCGTAAGTATCGTCATTTTTTGCACGTTGCGGAGGGCAGCGCGGCCAAATTATTGTCTGCTTCTTTTTGCTATGCAATGGTTTTGTCGGTTCCTCTTTAACTTGTAGCGCGGGTGCGCGTAACTTTACTAAGAGAACTACATGACCAAACAACTTAAGCTTTCGGCCTTATCAACGGCAATTATTTTCCTTATTTTAAATCCAACGGCACAGGCGCAAGACTCCGCGCAACTGTTAGACAAAGTGCAAGTCACCGCCACGCGTTTAGATCAGCCCATTGATCGAAGCACAGCATCGATTACCGTCATTGATCGCGCCGACATAGAGGCCAGCCAAGCCATTGACGTAGCCGACTTACTCGCACAGCAAGTGGGTATTGATGTGGTCCGTACTGGCGGCACTGGCTCGCAAACATCCATTTTTATGCGCGGCGGTAATTCAAACCACACCCTAGTTCTGATTGACGGCATCCGTGTTAATTCAGCCACGCAAGGTCTTTACGATTTCGCCCATCTGGCATTAGCCAATGTGGAACGTATTGAAATTGTTCGTGGTCCACGTGCTTCCGTGTGGGGCTCGGACTCCATTTCGGGCGTCATCCAAATCTTTACGCGCGCGCCAAAAGCACTATCGGTTGAATTGCGTACTGGCAGTTTTCAACGCTATGGCGGCGATATTGGTTATGGCATGGGCAATGATGAAAACAATTTCGGATTAATTGGCGGCTATGAATCATTGCAAGGTTTTTCGGCGACTAATGCTAATAATTTATGGAGCTACGACCCAGACAACGACGGTTATCAAAATACACATTTCGGTTTAAATGCGCAGAAAACGATTGGCTCTCAAGCTCTCGCATTTTCTGGCCTAATTAGCGAAGCTGACATAGAGTTTGATCAAGGAGAAACAAAATCAAATACCTATAATTGGCAAGCATCTGTTTCGGGCCAAGTAAATACCCTTTGGAACCAAAACTTGAACATCGGCCAATCGTATGAAAAATTAGACACGCCAGCATACACAAGCGTTTTTGGCAGTACTAGAAATAGCATTGACTGGATCAATACGCTTTCGTCAAGCCCTACAATGCAATGGGTGTTGGGCGTTAATTGGGCACAAGTAGAAGGATACTCGAATGGTTATGACGGCCCTGAATATGATGAAAAAAACCATAACACCGGCGCCTTTGTGGTTTTTAACTCAAACATCAACAATCACAACTTTGAATTAGCTACACGCTATGATGACAATAGCCAATTTGGTTCCAAAAGCACCTCAAGTGTTGGCTGGTCTTGGCAAATCAATGAAGGCAACCGAGTGCGTGCTAGCTGGGGCCAAGGATTCCGCGCACCCAATTTCAATGAATTGTACTACCCAGGATTCTTTGGTTTTTATGAAGGCAACCCAGATCTAAAACCTGAGCAATCGAACAGCACAGAATTGGGCTACAACGTATTTTTGAGTAAAAATATTAATCTCGAGCTCTCAGTTTATAACAGCTCGGTGAATGATTTAATTAGCTTTTCCGGTATCAATAGCCAAGCCATCAATATCAATAAAGCACGGATGAAAGGCCTTGAAGCCGATTTAAATGGCGAAACTGGCGCTTGGTTATGGCGAGCACAAGGGTCCTACAGCGAAGCCATTAATGAAGAAACCAACCAGCAGCTGTTGCGCCGCCCAGAACTGAAAGGTTTTGCCAGTGTTAGCTATCAATTTGGCAATGATATCTCGTTAGGCTCTGAAATTAGCGCCTTCAGCAACCGCGCAGATATAAGCGGCAACCTGCCTGGCTACACCTTAATTAATGTGTTGGCCGACTGGGATATTAATCCACAATGGCAAATTGAGGCTCGTTTAGAAAATCTCTTTAATATCCAATACCAGCTTTTGGATGGCTATAACACTGCCGATAGAAGCGTATTCATCCGGATTATTTACCAAGCGAAATAATGCATTATGGGCTGGCAAAACCAGCCCTTTTGTTTTGATACGGTGCTGGGTTATGCTATAAAAAGTAAAAAGGCATATCAGTACATGGATCAAAACAAATTACCTTCGAAAAATAGAACTCTGCATCAAACTGCAATGCCTGAACGTGTGTTATTGATCTGTGATGGCCTTTTAAAAATAAATGCCGATTTTCTCTCCACCCATCTGCATAAGCTATTAGACGAATTTGAAAAGGTTTTATTCAATAACGGTTCAAGACATCAAATCGATGAACAGCATAGCGGACCATATTCTCAATTACGAAATCTTAAACGAACACGTTTTGATTTTATTCCACACTTTCTTTCCAATTTCGAACACCAACTGGCCAGCATTAGACCGGAAGCTATAGCAACTAATGCCAATGAACAGGAAAATAATGATTTAAAAGCAATTGGCTTGCAATTGCTTGATGTACACATGACCGATGAACAGCAGGTTCAATTTGAAATTTCTTCGCGTTGTGAATCGCAAAATAGCTTTGATATTTTCTTACTTGGCCAACGTTTTGGTGTCTTGGCAGGCCAACCAGCCTTTGAAGCCGACAAACTACCGCTTGGACCTAAAATATTTTGCCAATGTCTTCAAGAATCCATTCAATCATTGGATTTAACAGAGCTAGACAAAAAGACGGCTTACTATTTATTTGAACGTTATATATTTTCCAACTTTTCAAAACTTTTAGGCTTGTGCAATCAGTTCCTGATTGAGAATGGCGTTCTACCCAACTTATCTTATATTCCGTTTCGCAATCCAGAGCTGAGGAAAAAAAAGAGCCCCATTTCTATGATTGGCAACAAGAGAAATGGTCACTCAAACAAAACATTAGAGCCTAATGATGATCCAGATTATTCAAATGTTTATATGTTTAATTCTGGGAACTCAGACAACACATTTGAAGATGAAAATTTTGATCCCGACTTAATTGAAGAAAGCTTCATTAATTTGCGCCAATTACTATCAAAACGAAAGCAATTGCTCAACAAGCTGAGTTCATTTACTAATCATTACCATAATCAAAGTTCCAAAGACACTGCCAAGTCTTCGGTAGTTTCTGCAGAAACCCTAAGTGCAATACTTAGTCAATTTCAAAACAATGCTGCTAACAACCCAAATTCTCGGGTTAGCATCCAAAATTTAAAACATGATTTGCTTGTCCATTTGAGAAATCAGTCCACAGATACTAACGAAATGTCACTCAAAGAAGAAGATAGTGATGCCATCGATTTAGTGGGCTTGTTAATGGATTATGTTTTAAAAGATGTCAGTCCAAGTTCCTCGGTTTCGCAACTGCTATCTTTGATGCAGACACCATTAATTCGTGTGGTGATGAAAGACAAAACATTTTTTAGTGACCGCATTCACCCGGCACGGCAAATGTTGAACATTCTTGCAGAAACAGGTTTTAATTGGATTGATAATCATCAAAATGATGATGCCTTGCACAGCAAAATTACAGATATTGTTACTAAAACAGTCAGAGACTTCAAAGGCGATAACCAAGAACTGGTTGGCGCTTATGAAGAGACTAATCAAATTTTACAAACCTTAATTAAGAAAGCTAATGCCACGGAGCGCCGTCAGGTTGAGGCGGCTAAAGGAAAGGAACGATTAATTGCTGCTCGCATACGTGCAGAAAATACCATGTTAGAACTGGTTGAGAATTATGAGATTCCTAATGCAACATTGAACTTGCTGAAAAATTCTTGGGCTGACGTGATGGCTTTAACAGAACTTCGGCAAGGAAGAGATTCCACGGACTGGCTCGAGCAAAAACAAATTGCTGAAAACATCATTGCTGCCAATCTACCCGAAGCCGAAAAGCTTGATACTGATCTACTCGAAGGCATTAAAACCAAAATTCAAGAGTCGCTCGCGCTGATTGGCTACGATCAAAATGAAGCCTTGCTGATTGCAAAAAGCTTGCTTGAGCAAAGACCTGATGCCATACCTGAGGCTTCACTCGTGCTTGCCGAAAAAATCCGCTTCGGTTCTAACACGCAATCGGCCAATCAACATGCTTTCCAATTAAATAGTGAGCAATTAGATTTTGTCGAGCAAATTAAGCAATTGCCCATTGGCACATGGTTCGAATTTTTCATTAAAGAAAGTGGCCTTATTGAGAGAAGAAAACTAGCTTGGAAAAGTGAACTCAGCAATCAAATTTTATTCGTTAATCAACGTGGACAAAAAGCAGCCGAGATGACGATTGAAGAACTAGCCATTGAACTTTCTGATGGCACAACCAAAATTCAAATTGAAAACAAGCGCTCAATTTTTATAGTGGCATTTAAAAATCTTTTAGGCTCTCTCAAGGATTTAATGCCTGGTAAGAAGGACGTTGAAAATGAATGATGAAATTAGACGTCTTAAACGCCGAAAATCAGAGCAGTTGATAAAAGTAACTGATGCAATGACCTTAACGCCGCTGGGTTTGGTTGCAGATTTATCTGAATCTGGAATGATGATTATTACCAGCACACTCATTTGCCCAGATGCCTTATACCAATGTGAGCTCATATTTCCTCGAAGCATAAACATTCTTGCCCCCATAAAAATCGGTGTTCAAGAACTATGGTCAGAGACTAACGTACACAATGGACAACATATGGTTGGCTTTCGATTTATCGACATCAGTATTGAAGACCGCATCCAAATTCGTAATTGGGTCAATGAACCCGGCAGCACCTATTCTTAAAGCAAATTTGTACCTTAATCATTTATAAAATCTTTCGTATTTCAAGGTGAGTATCTACATGGCCAATTTTCAAGAACATTTAGCTTTCGTCACTAAAACCGTGAATGATGGCTTAGCCAAAACTGGCTTTGATTGTTTAATCATAGCTTCCGGAATTGAGAAAATGCGCTTCCTGGATGATTGCCCCTATCCATTCAAAGCCAATCCGCAATTCAAATATTGGGCGCCGTTATGTCAACATCCAAATAGCTGGATTGCTTATAGCCCTGACCAAAAACCAATTTTGGTGTATTACCAACCGGATGATTATTGGCATGTGCCACCGAGCGCCCCACACGGCGATTGGGTTGAGCATTTTGATATTCGCATTATCAATGAGCCCGGCGATGCTGTGAAGCATCTGCCAAATCCTGCACAAGCAGCCATTATTGGTGAAGCAGATGCCGCTTTGGGCGCGTATATACCCAACAATCCAAAAATGCTACTCGACTATTTGCATTATCATCGCGCCTACAAAACGCCTTATGAATTAGCACAAATGCGCAAAGCGCAGGCCAAAGCAGTGCGAGGTCATCAAGCGGCCGAGCAAGCGTTTCGTGCTCACGGCTCGGAAGCACAAATTAATGCTGCTTTTTTAGCTGCCGCCAGCCATACCGACAGCGATGTGCCATACAACAATATTGTGGCACTCAATGAAAACGGCGCAACGTTGCATTACCAATACAAAAGTTTCAACAAGCCCGCGCATCATCGCTCGTTATTAATTGACGCTGGCGCTGAACACAACGGCTATGCGGCTGATATTACTCGCACCTATGGCAACGGTTTTGAACTGTTCGAGCAATTAATAAGCGCGGTTGAGAAAGAACAATTAGCCTTATGCGCGCAAGTAAAAGCCGGGCTCGATTACCGTGAACTGCATTTGCAATGTCATCTTCGTTTAGGCGGTGTATTGCGTGATCTGGGCATTGTAGATATGGACCCTGGCTCTATGCTGGAAAAAGGCGTCAGTTCTGTATTCTACCCACACGGTTTGGGCCATCCAATTGGCTTGCAAGTGCACGATGTGGCCGGTTTTTCCGATGAAAATGGCGTGCTTATTCCGCGCCCAGACGGCCAGCCGTTTCTGCGCATGACGCGCACACTAGCACCTGGAATGGTGGTAACCATCGAGCCAGGCCTATATTTCATTCCCACGTTATTGGCTAAGTTGAAGCAACGTCCCGAATCGAAATTAGTCAATTGGCAGAAAGTGGAACAGCTGATGCCATATGGCGGCGTGCGCATTGAAG
>JAGNUI010000088.1 GCA_017987065.1 Arenimonas sp. | reverse complement strand
TTTACTGCCGAGCAACAAAACAATGGCCGGTGTTGATGACTGCTTGAAAGCCGCATTGAATACTGCCAATCCAAGTGATCTTAAAAATGCGGCAGCATTTGCTACGAGTCATCCCAGTTGTTTAGCAAATCTCGCACCTCCAACGCTCGTTCCCTATATTGCCTTGAGCGGCTCCTTGGATCTGGCTAACCAATCGGGCGCCTTAAACCAAGTTGGTTTAGGCTTCAGTGATTATCCGCAATGCGCTGACAAGGTCAATCCTGGTAATGCCGCCATTAAACAATTAGCGCCAGTGTTGCAGCCGGTGTGTGGCACCTTGAATATGGACTGCAGCGTATTCGAAGGCCCTGCTGTCAATGAAGTAAATGCGCAATTAGCTTCTGAAGTGCCATTGCTCAGTTTGTTGCCGTGTTCTTGTGCGGCGGCAAATAGCAAATTAGGCGTTGAAAAGATTGCTGAGTTAGTTAAGCAAACACAAAAGTGTGGCGCAACTATCGCACAAGTGGGCGAAGCCTTGGGTGATGCTGCCAAAGGCGTTTACGATGTTGCTGGCGATGCAGTTGGTTATGGTAGCGATGCTGCGGCATATGCGATGAAATTGGGAGAAGATATTGCTAAAAGTGTGGGCGATGTAACCTGTGCCATTTCAACATTATGGGGTGGCTGCAAGAGCACACCGCCCTCATACAAAACAACTGCCACGGCAATTTGCAAAGCTCATGGCGCCACTTGGTGGGCGGCCAGTAAAACTCAAGCACCCAATGATCTTTGGGCGCAATGTAATGACGGCTTGTATTGCTGGGCACAACCGGGTGAAAATCTGCGCTGCCAACAACGCAGAACACCTGCTCAACGCAACAACGACATCGCCGCGATGAAGCAATGGTGCCCGCAACGCGAACAAGAACTGGAAGCGGGATATCAACAACAATGCCATGACGGCGCCTGCAAAATAGCAGTTACAAATGTAGCTTCGATATATGGTGTTGAGTGTATGAAGTGGGTTAACGGCTCAGAAAATCAAAAACTACCGAGCGATCTCGTTGGCGCTGAAATGAAAGAATGGCTAAGCTATCGACAAGATCAATACGGGACACTTTCACGATTTAATACATTAATTACCGAATCCATCCAGCGTGACCCGAAAACACCACCTTTGGAATTATTAAGAACATATGATTGCCGATCATTTTTAGGCCGTGCAAATCAGGCGCTGTGCAAATGGCCGACCGGTTATGCTGTTTGCAAAAAATTAGCGGATGCTGGGAAAATGGAAAAATGCTATTTAAAAGGCGGTGGCGAATATCCTTTGCTCACCATTAGTCCTGCAGTTCTTGGCGCACTTGGCAAAGCCAATGTCACCAAAATACCTACTACCACGGCATCTCAATCAGAACCCGCTATTTTAACTGAAGTATCACCAACGGTGATCGCCAATGGTTCACTTCTGCGGGCCACACAAGCGACTTCCGCAACAGCAACGCCTTCAATAGTGGTCTCGGATACATTCCTTGCCAATGCCGCACTAAAAGGTTGCCGGCCGTTCTTGGGCAGACGTGATGAATTGAAGTGCGATAATCAAGCAGGCTTCGATGAATGCATGCAAGCGGTCAATCGAAACATGCTGAAGCAATGCCACAATGCGGTGAATGACAAACCATAACAAAGGCCCACGGTTTTAAATCGTGGGCAACTTAGCGTTACGGCGCGATTAAATCTGCCAAACGAAATCGGTGTGGGTCGCGGAAAAATAGCGAATGAAACGCGGTGGCATTTTTATCAAACGGTTTCCATTCACCTTCTTTTTGTGCCAGTCGATCGGCCATTGCCCACAGTACCGCAGCATTAGCTCCCATGCCCAGATGGGTGGCGCTAACCTCAATGTTTTCGGCCATCGCATGATTTGATGCAAGACTCATGCGCCAATTAACGATGCCATCGGTTTTACTCATGATTGAGGTAGTTGGCACACTCGGATTTCCAGCAATGAGCTCCATCAAGCGCGGGTCGTCGTGACTAAAGCCGCTGACCAATTCAAATACGCGCCATGCATTAGTGCCTTTGGGATGGCCGGTATGTGGCGAACCCAAGGTAATCACCGAGCGAATCCGTTCCGGCATACGCAAGGCTAAGGCATTGGCCATGGCGCCCCCCATCGACCAACCGACAATACTAATTTTCTGATCGTGCTGCAATTGCATTTGTTTAATTTTATCGATCAAGCCTCTAATCACATCTTCGCGTGGACCGATATTAATACCTTGATCCCATTTATAAACGGCATAACCTAAGCGATCAAGATAGCGACGAATGGGAAAAGTGCTGCGATCGCCGGCAATCAAGCCCGGCAAAACCAAAACCGGATGTCCATCGCCACGAGGAGCATTTTTAAGTAATGGCCAAGCGGCCAGATACGAACTCCATTCGAATACAGCACGCCCTTCCAATGCCATGCATAAAAGAGACGGCGGCTTGAGTACTTGATGTGTATGCGGACGCTTAACGGATGCTTTCATTCGGGTAATAACTCGGTGAGTTCATTGAGGGATTGCGCCAAGGCAGCGGCAAGTTGTTCTGGTTTTTTAACGATATTAGCGCAGGCGGTAATGCCAAACTCCAAAAAGCCAGCATACGTTTGCACCGTGATGTTCAAAGCTAAACCATGCGTCACTATTGATGCAGGATAATAATGCTTGAGTTTAGCACCGGCAAGATATAAAGAAATAGGCGGCCCGGGAACATTGGAAATAATCACATTAGCCAAGGGCGGTAATTTTTCGGCGATGCGTCCACTGGCCCAAATGCGAGACAAACCCGATGCCCAAATTGGCGCCGCCAAACCTGGGAAATCGGTGGGTATCATATTTTTAAAAGTGGCCACACGTTTTTTTATTTGTGCTGTCGATGCTTGAATGGCTTGCAACCGTGCGATAGGCTCAGCGATGTCGGTGGCCAGCGAACACTGCACCATCGAAATCTGATTATTTGAATCGGTATTACCCTTTTCCCGCAAAGAGACCGGCATAGCAGCGATCAAACTTTGCTTGGGTAATTGCTTGGTTTTTATTAACATATCACGCAATGCACCACTGCACATAGCCATCACCACATCATTCAAACTAACATTAAAACCACGCGCCACACGCTTAACCGTAGCTACCGGCACCGACACTGTGGCGTAACTGCGCGTTTTACTTATTTGCTGATTGAACGGCGTCCGCGGCGCAAGCAAAATGCTGTCGCGCAGATTTTTGAGCGCACTTGGCGAACCAACTTCACCGGCAAGTTTTAGTGTGCTTGGCATTGCACGCAATAATTTTGCAAATTGATTGACTGTGGAACGCAGTGCGGTTTGGGTCACATCACGCTTTCGTAAGCGTGGCGCTTCGGTAGTTTCGGTTATTTTTTTCTTTGATGTTTTATTCGGTGCTTTTGCCTCGATGTCGAGTAGCACTTGCGCCAATGCCACGCCACCTTGCCCATCTAACAATGCATGATGAATTTTTGAATACAGCGCAATCACGCCAGGTTCCACGTTTTCAATCACCACAAATTGCCACATTGGCAAACTACGATCGAGCATGGATGCGTGGAGTTTTCCCGTTAAGGTATGCAACTTGCGCAAACCACCGTTGCCCGCTAACGTTTTTTTCAACACATGCTTTTTCAAATCAATCTGTTCAACGTCAACCCACATGGGGTGTGCTAAATCCAGTGGTGTCTCTTTTAATACTCGTCTTAATGCGGCAGCCCGCGGCAAGCGATCTTGAAGATGTTGAATTAACTCGGCTTGGAAATCATATTTTTTCTTTGTTCGCGACTTGGGCACTTCAATTAACATCACGCTGCCCACATGCATCGGCGTGCCGGCACTTTCAAGATATAGAAATCCGGCATCTAAACCACTTAAACTGCGTAAACGTTTTGACATAACCTCTCCGTATAAACAACATACTACCTAAATAGAGTAAAAATAAGTACCATGTGTATTAAGCGGTTTAACCGTCTGATGAAACGACCTTAATTAACCAATACGGAGGCGTTATGAAAAATCTACTCAGCATTCTATTTCTTCTAATATTTTCAAGTGCGGCTTATGCAGCAGATACTAGCGGCTGCATGAAGTCTGGCGATGGAAAAAATGTATCCTGCTCTAGCGCGGCAACGGTATGCAGCTTGTCTGGTGATGGTAGAAACGTTGCCTGCGGTGGCGCAGCAACAATATGCCGCGTCTCCGGCGATGGTAAAAGTGTTGCCTGCGGTGGTGCGGCGCCAATCTGTAGTGCTTCAGGTGATGGAACAAAAATAGCCTGTGGCGGTGCAGCAACAATTTGCAGTAACTCCGGCGATGGCAAGAGCGTTGCCTGCGGTGGCGCGGCGACCAAATGTATGGTTTCCGGCAACGGTAAAAATGTGGCCTGCGGCGGTGCGGCGACAAAATGCATGAACTCCGGCGATGGTAAAAACTCGGCCTGTGGTGGAAAAAACCCCGGCTGTCGTGTTGATGCCCAAGGCGCGTCTGCTTGTGATGGGTGGTAAATCAATGGCAGCCATGAACAATCTTGCATGCTTGCGCAGGTAACGTTTTATACCGCTTCGAAATAACTACTATTGATTTGAATCATTGCGCGCCGATGATTTTTGGTTGCAAAATATTCATCTAAAGCTATTTTGGAACAGGTATGTCAGATTTAGATTCAATCAAATTGCTTGAACCCGGCCGTTTATCGCAACCCAGTGCTGAAATAAGTACGAGTTGGCAACGTTGGATGCCAGGTATAGGCATGCTTCGTAGTTACAAAACCAAGTGGTTAGCCAATGATTTGGCTGCCGGTTTAGTGCTAACTTCCATGCTAGTTCCGGTTGGCATTGCCTATGCCGTGGCTTCCGGGTTGCCAGGAATATACGGTTTGTATGCGACCATTATTCCTTTACTTGCTTATGCGCTTTTTGGGCCTAGTCGCATTATGGTGCTTGGCCCCGACTCCTCACTGGCAGCGGTGATATTGGCTGTTATTTTGCCACTATCAATGGGCGACCCAGCGCGAGCGGTTGCCTTGGCCGGTATGATGGCGGTGGTGTCGGGATTAGTGTGTATTTTATTTGGTATTTTCCGACTTGGCTTTGTCACCGATCTTTTATCCAAACCTATCCGCTACGGCTACATGAACGGCATTGCGCTGACGGTTCTGATTAGCCAACTGCCAAAAATGTTTGGGTTTTCGATAGACGGTGATGGCCCAATTGAAAATATCTTTCTCATCATCCAATCGATTCTATTTGGGAAAACCAATATCGCCAGTCTGCTGATTGGGCTCGGCACGCTCGCCATCATTCTGACATTAAAACGATTTAAGCGCGTGCCAAGCATATTAATTGCCGTTATCGCTGCCACAATTGTGGTTGGCTGGTATCAGTTGGATCAAAACGCTGGCGTCAAAGTTTTAGGTACGTTGCCAAGTGGCTTGCCCTCTTTCACAATCCCATTCATCGCTATGGCCGATGTGCAAGCCATTGTGATCGGTGGCTTTGCAGTGGCCATGGTCTCGTTCGCCGACACCAGCGTGTTGTCGCGTGTATATGCCGCCAGAACAAGGAGTTATGTTGACCCAAACCAAGAGATGATTGGATTAGGCGCTGCCAATTTGGCCAGTGGTTTTTTCCAAGGCTTTCCGATTAGCAGCAGTTCATCGCGAACACCGGTGGCTGAAGCATCAGGTGCCAAATCGCAACTGACCGGAGTGGTCGGTGCTGTAGCTGTCGCCTTATTGTTGATATACGGCAATGATTTATTGCGTAATTTACCAACTAGTGCCTTAGCAGCGGTGGTCATCACTTCGGCAGTTGGTCTTTTTGAATTCAAGGATCTGCATCGCATCTATCGCATTCAAAAATGGGAATTCTGGCTGTCCATCCTTTGTTTCGCCGGTGTTGCTGTGTTCGGCGCGATTGAAGGAATTGGCATAGCGGTGCTGATTGCCCTGATTGAATTCTTATGGGATGCTTGGCGCCCGCATTTTGCTGTGTTGGGGCGTGCCGATGGCGTTCGCGGTTATCACGATATCAAACGCTATCC
>JAGNUI010000087.1 GCA_017987065.1 Arenimonas sp. | reverse complement strand
GTGCCTAACAGCTCATAAGGTAAGTGTGACCAATGCGCGGTCATGAAATCAATGGTTTCCACGGCGCGAAGAGCAATGACCCACTCATAGGCGCGCGCATCGCCGACTACACCGACCGATTTAACCGGCAGAAACACCGCAAAGGCTTGTGAAGTTTTATCGTACCAACCCGAATGTCGTAATTCTTCGATGAAAATGGCATCGGCTTTGGATAACAACTCCGCATATTCTTGCTTCACTTCACCTAAAATGCGCACACCTAAGCCAGGGCCAGGAAATGGATGGCGATAGACCATGTTGTGTGGCAAGCCAAGCTCAACCCCAATGCGGCGCACTTCGTCTTTGAATAACTCACGCAAGGGTTCAACTAAGCCAAGTTTCATGTGCTCAGGCAAGCCGCCAACATTGTGATGCGATTTAATCACGTGCGCTTTACCGGTTTTACTACCCGCCGACTCAATCACATCGGGATAAATAGTGCCTTGGGCCAGCCATTTCACATTATTCAGCTTATTGGATTCTTCCTCGAAAATCTCAATAAACAAGCGCCCGATGATTTTACGCTTCGCTTCAGGATCAGAAACCCCTTTTAAAGCTGCAAAATAGCGCTCAGCGGCATTCACACGAATGACCTTAACACCCATGTGCTCGGCAAACATCGCCATCACTTGATCGCCTTCGTTGAGGCGCAGTAAGCCGGTATCCACAAACACGCAGGTTAAGCGCGTGCCAATGGCCTTGTGCAACAAAGCAGCCACCACCGAGGAGTCCACGCCACCTGATAGCCCCAGAAGCACTTCATCGTTACCGATTTGAGCGTGCACACGAGCAATTTGATCGTCAATAATGTTAGCGGCCGTCCATAACGCGCGACAAGCACAGATTTCTTTCACGAAACGCGAAAGCAGTGCTTCGCCGGACTGCGTATGGGTGACTTCCGGATGGAATTGCACCCCGTAATAACGACGCGTTTCATCAGCCATCGCCACAATCGGCACGTTGTCGGTACTGGCTGTGACAGTAAAGCCCTCTGGAACGGAGGTGACGCGATCGCCATGACTCATCCACACATTCAACACGGCTTTTGTAGGGGCGAACCCCTGTGTTCGCCCGTCAGATTCCGCATCATTCAATCCATCCAACAACGTACAGCCATCAATCACATTGACTGATGCCGCACCAAATTCACGATGATGACCGGACTCAACGATTCCACCAAACTGCACAGCCATGGTTTGCATGCCGTAGCAAATGCCAAGCACTGGAACGTTCAAATCAAATACTTCGTTCGGTGCACGCGGTGAATCAGCCTCTGTGGTCGATTCAGGGCCGCCAGACAAAATGATACCTTTAGGCGCGAAGGTTGCAATGTCGGAGGGCTTGTGATCCCACGCCCATATTTCGCAATATACACCCGCTTCGCGAATACGCCTTGCTATAAGCTGGGTGTATTGCGCACCGAAATCGAGAATCAGTATTTTATCTTGATGAATATCCAACATCATTAACCTGCTCTGTAATTTGGTGGCTCTTTGGTGATTTGCACATCATGCACATGCGCTTCGCGAGTGCCGGCATTGGTTACCCGTACAAATTTAGGTTTGGTACGCATCTCTTCAATGGTGCCGCAGCCCACATAGCCCATTGAGGCGCGAATACCGCCAGCCAATTGATGCACAATTGAACCTAAATGGCCACGATACGGCACGCGACCTTCAATGCCTTCAGGAACAAGCTTATCGGCATCAGAGGCATCTTGGAAATAACGGTCTTTACTGCCCAATTCCATGGCGCCCAATGAGCCCATGCCACGATAACTTTTATAGCTTCGACCTTGGAAAAGCTCAACCTCACCTGGCGCTTCTTCGGTACCTGCAAACAAGCCACCAATCATGATGCTTGATGCGCCCGCAGCTAAAGCTTTAGCTATGTCGCCAGAATAACGGATACCGCCATCGGCGATAAGTGGAATTTTGCCTTTTAATACTTCGGCGACCATAGAGATAGCCGTTATTTGCGGAACACCAACACCAGCCACAATGCGGGTGGTACAAATAGAACCGGGGCCAATGCCTACTTTTACCGCATCAGCGCCGTATTCCATTAATGCCAGTGCAGCTTCAGCAGTCACAATATTGCCACCAATCACATCAACCTGCGGGTAATTTTTCTTGACCCATTGCACGCGTTCTAGCACGCCTTGCGAATGACCATGCGCGGTATCAACCACTATCAAATCAACACCGGCATTTATTAACGCTTCAACGCGCGCTTCGGTATCGCCACCAACACCCACGGCCGCGCCGACTAGCAATTGCTCTTTTTCGTCTTTAGCGGCATTGGGGTTATCACGGGCTTTTTGAATATCTTTAACGGTAATCAAGCCACGCAGCTGAAATGCATCATTGACCACCAAGACTTTTTCAATACGGAACTTATGCATCAAGGCCAGCACGTCTTCATCGCTAGCGCCTTCTTGCACAGTAACCAATTTGTCTTTTTTAGTCATGATGTTGCGTACTGGATCATCGAGTTTTTTCTCGAAGCGCATATCGCGACTGGTAACTAAACCTACGAGCTGTCCGCCTTCTACCACTGGCACACCAGAGATATTACGAGCGCGAGTCAGTTTGATAACCTCACCGATGGTGGTATCTGGCTTGACGGTAAATGGTTCACGGATAACACCGGCTTCAAAATTTTTGACTTTAGCCACATGTGCCGCTTGTTCGCTTAAAGACATATTTTTATGCAAGATACCGATGCCGCCCAATTGCGCCATGGCAATGGCTAAGCGTGCTTCCGTGACTGTATCCATAGCTGCCGAAACGATGGGCAAATTGATACGGATATTGCGGCTAAGCTGGGTTGCTAAGCGAACTTGGTTAGGCAAGATGATTGAATGGGCGGGAACGAGAGAGACGTCGTCAAACGTTAAGGCTTCAGCGAGAATACGCAGCATAGTAAGCTCCGGTTTGTGAAGCGATTCATTATACCTTAAAACTAAGCACTTAAGGCTTAATTACTGGTCTATTGCCTCACAGGCTTCCAGTGTGTTTTGCATGAGCGTGGCCACCGTCATTGGCCCTACTCCGCCAGGCACTGGGGTAATCCAACTGGCACGTTTGGCTGCTTCCGCAAAATCAACATCGCCACATAAACGACCATCTTCCATACGATTGATACCCACATCAATCACCACTGCGCCTGGCTTAATCCATTCGCCGGGAATCATTAATGGCCTACCAACGGCAACCACTAAAATATCCGCTTGGCGAACTTGCGCTTCCAAAACGTCTGCTGGGGTAAATTTATGACAAGAAGTAACGGTGCAACCAGCAATCAACAATTCCAAGCCCATCGGCCGCCCCACATGATTACTGACACCGACAATCACCGCATTTTTACCACGAACCGGTTGGTCAGTATAAGCCAGCAAGGTGGTTATTCCGCGAGGTGTGCAAGGTCGCAAGCCAAATTGTCGAAGCACCAAGCGCCCAACATTCATCGGATGAAAGCCGTCGACGTCTTTATTCGGGTCAATGCGATCAATTAGCCAATTGCCATCGCGATTATCTGGCAAAGGCAATTGCATTAAGATGCCATGTATTTCAGGATCGGCATTTAATTGATCAATGAGAGCGATTAAAGTTGCATCATCGGTATTTGCATCCAAATCGTAGTCATACGCTTTTATGCCAACACGTTCACAGGCTTTGCGTTTATTTCGCACGTAGACACTAGATGCCGAATCATTACCAACAAGAATAACAGCCAGTCCTGGCCGTGATTTGCCTTTGGCCAAGCGCGCTTTAACACGAATAGCCAAATCATCGAGCAAGGCATCTGCAATTTGTTTGCCATCAAGTACTTTTGCTGCCATGAATAGCCCTGAGCCTTAATCTGGTGATACTCTATTATCGCGTATCTTGTACTTGATTGCCATGAGCTCTTGGCACATCATTTATCTCACTTCATTTGCTTTAGGAATCAAATATGACCAGCAAGAAACTGACATGGACTGCCTTACCAGGCAAGCATAATGATTTCGATTATGATGCCACTTCGCTGAAAAAAGCATGGCCCCATTTACATGTCGGTGATGGCGAACCCTATCCCGATGCCAAACGTGCTGAGCATTTGCTGAAGTCAGCGGGCAAATCTGCACCCAAAGGATTCAATGCCGAAGAACTAGCAGTGCAATTACAGCATGCTTGGTTGGCTTTTCATCGTGGTGAATTTCAACAGGCTTTTGAATTAGGTCATGATTTAGGCCCCTGTGGTGCCAGCGTGGCAACCAAAGCTATTGGTATTCATGCCACGTATCTGGTTAAAAAACCAGAAGATAAACTGCAGCGCTATGAGCTGCTAGCTGAAATGGCCGAGCAAGCCATGGCGGCATTACCGAAAGAAGCCAACAGCCATTACCGGCTTGCTTTTGGTCTTGGCCGCTATAGCCAATCCATATCCATAGCCAAAGCTTTATCAATGGGTTTAGCTGGCAAAGTAAAAAAAGCATTAGATACCTGCCTGCAACTTAATCCTAAACACGCGGAAGCGCATTTGGCGAGCTGTTTGTGGCATGCGGAAATAATCAACAAAGTTGGCAGTACATTAGGTAGCTTTACCTATGGCGCTAAACAAAAACTAGCGCAAGAGCATATTAAAACAGCCTTGAAGCTAGCTCCCCAAATGCCTATTGTGCATTCCGAACATGCCCAAATGTTATTGCTACTGGATGAAGATAACGAACAAGAAGCCGCAGATGCTTTTGAACGCGCCTCACTTTGCAAGCCCTTGGATGCGATGGATTTTCTGGATGCGCGTTTTGCCAAAGAACAAATTAGTTAAGTTGATGCGCGAAGCGTTGAATGATTAATACTTATTAGAATATAGCGGATGAATTTCAAACAACTTAGCACGTTACTGGCTCTTTTATTTTTACTGCAAAATCCTTTGTTTGCCCAAACACAAGATAAATTTAATCAAAATTTTCAGTCTGCATTGCTTGCTTATAAAAACCAAGATTATCTAAACGCCTATAAATTACTAACGTTATTAGCTAAAAAGAATTATGCGCCGGCTCAAGCACAGCTAGCTTATATGTATGAATATGGTATTGGGATTCGAAAAGATCAATCCGAGGCTAATAAGCTTTATAAAAAACTACTTAACCAATATACCGAAAGTGCGAAGCTTGGAAGTGCAGAGGCTCAGTATAAAGTTGGGCAGCTGCATTATGCAGGTAAAGGTGTGCCGGAAAATATTCCTGAAGCAATGAGTTGGTACGTAAAAGCTGCCAATCAAGGACATTTAGAATCGCAGTACAAACTTGCTTTATTGTTTGATAGTGGTGAAAAAGCTCCCCAAGACCATAAAGCGGCCATTTATTGGTACACCAAAGCAGCAGAGCAAGGGCATGCAAATTCTCAGATGTTTTTAGCTATTAAATACTATCGAGGACGAGATGTTGAAGCGGACTATGCCATGGCTGCAAAATGGTTTGAACTATCCGCAGAACAAGGCATTGCCTATTCGCAAAGTACGCTTGGTTTTATGTACGCCTCTGGCCAGGGCGTAAAAGAGGATAAACAAAAAGCCTTGTATTGGTATACAAAAGGTGCCGAGCAAGGCGATAAAGACAGTCAGTATGATCTTGGCAAGAAATTAAAAACTGGCGATGGTGTACCAAAAAATATCACCGGATCAGTACAATGGTTTCTTAAAGCTGCGCAACAAGGTCAAATAGCCGCACAATTTGAAATGGGGCAAATGTATAAGCAGGGTATAGGCGTCAAGAAAGATGCCATTTTAGCCTATGCATGGTTCAATGTTGCCATTGTTAATGGTAATTACCCAGCCAGTAAGCCACGAGATGAAATTGCAAAAACCATGAATGCCGATGAGCTGGCCGAGGCCGAACAATTAAGTGCTATGTGGAAATTTGGCCAAGCCATCGAACATAACGAATAAAGCTTAAAAAAATTATATGGAATATCCAACATGAAAGCAAAAAAATACACGATCGTTTCCAGCGACGGTTCTGTGCATCAAACCAACGACCCAAAAGTAGTTGAATATGCCGCACGTTTTGAAAAAATGTCCGTTGAACATAAGAAACTGGTTATGGATAAACTCAAAGAATTACAACGATTAAATCAAACT
>JAGNUI010000007.1:2531-21699 GCA_017987065.1 Arenimonas sp. | reverse complement strand
GCACGACCGCCAAGCACTGGATGCATGCGATAGCCAAAGCCAGAAGTAATAAAGCCATTGGTTGGACGTGTTGTTGGTTGCGACTTCAATTCTAGCTCTTGCTCAAATAACATCGACTCTAAAACCGAGAGTTGTTGTGAGGAGGTTTCAAATTCAGACTGAATCTGTTTCAAATTTTCTTGTAATTCGCGCTCTGAAACGTCTTGGGCTTTTTCGTTACCACCGCTGCCCGGTGTTTTTTCAAAATTAAATTCACCGTCGTTTAATTTACTATCACGCGTTAATCGGATACCTAAGGCATTTAAACGATTCGCTTGTGCTTGCAATTCTGCCAAACGCAGGGCCATGGCGTTCATGTCTCTCTGGTTATCGGCTTTTAATTCAGCAAGTTGTTTATCTTGCGCTGAAACTTGCGCATTGAGTTGCTTCAATTGCAGGCTGCCCACAACACTATTGGCGGCAAAACCCAAGCCAAAAAACAGCAATGTGGCGCACAGCACAGATGCCGTGAACAGAATCGCAGTACGCTTGTCACTCAAATTAATCTTTTTTGGTTCGCTAAGGTGTTTTGAAACTAAAATGATATTGAACATTTAACGGTCTCTTAAAAATCATGGGCGCAGACAAACCCTCAAAACCAGAGCAATCAGCGCTAAGCGCCATTGAAAGCTCCGGCTTGACTGCCTTAATCGAACGTGCCCAAACACTGGATTCGCTTGACTGCAGTCTGCGTCGAAGTTTACCTAAAGCCTTAGCTAAACAGTGTCGTTTAGCAAATCAGTCCCCAGATAAGCTGGTTTTTCAAGTTTCCAATCCGGTTTGGAAGAATAAACTACGCTTGCACAGCCAAGAGCTTTTACAGCATGCAAACGCGTTAGGGCTTCTTGCCCAAGAAATTGTGATCAAAATCGACCCAGACTTTAAGCCCAGAGATGAGAAATGACACGCGCTATTGTGACCTAAATGCCGGAACAAACTGTTAACACAGGGTTAAATTTAGGTTAAGTTGTTATTTTACTTCAGTTTATATTCAGTTAGCTAACGCCGGACTTGCATAAGATATGGGTGCGACCACATCATCTTCAAAGCAAATTTCTTCCCATGCCGTGGGGTCGGCAATTAAGGCGCGCAATAATAAATTATTCAACCCGTGCCCCGATTTATAGGCCGCATAGGCACCGATAATGCTACGACCCATCAAATACAAATCGCCGATGGCATCCAAAATTTTGTGTTTCACGAATTCATCTTCATAACGCAACCCATCTTCATTGATGACTCGATAATCATCAAGAACAATGGCATTGTCGAGACTGCCGCCCAAAGCCAAATTGCGGTCACGCATATATTCGATATCTTTCATGAAGCCAAAGGTGCGCGCGCGGCTTACTTCTTTAACGAAAGAGGTGGTTGAGAAATCAATTTCTGCATTAGCCATTGATTTTTTAAAGGCTGGGTGCTTGAAATCGATGGTAAAACCTACTTTAAAACCATCATAGGGCTCAAATCTGGCCCATTTATCACCATCATTCACCTGAATGGTTTTAATAATACGGATAAATCGCTTGTCGGCATTTTGCTCTTCAATACCAGCCGACTGAATGAGAAAGACGAATGGACCGGCTGAGCCGTCCATGATTGGCACTTCTTCGGAGGACAAATCAACATAAGCATTATCAATACCTAAGCCCGAAAAAGCCGATAATAAGTGTTCAGTGGTCTGGATTTTAATGCCATTTTCATCAACCAGCACCGTGCAAAGTTGGGTTTGACCCACTAAATGCGCTTCGGCCTTTATTTCAACCGGGCTTGGCAAATCGATTCGGCGAAAAACAATGCCGGTATTAACCGCAGCGGGACGTAAAGTCATGAAAACTTTTTCACCGCTATGCAAGCCAACTCCGGTGGCACGAATGACATTTTTTAAGGTACGTTGCTTAATCATGGCCAATTTTATCGTCCAAACGATGTACAAAAGTTAAATATGACGCTTTTTTAATATTAATCCAGCTTATTGTGCTTCATGAATTGTAAAACAAATGTCAAATTTGGTGAAAGAAGCGGCTCACGAGCGAACCCGTGAGCCAAAATAGCCGGTTATCGTAAGGACAACGACAACTGGATTATTGCAAAATCAACATCTTAATCGGCTTGGCGTCGTAAAAAGGATGGAATATCCAAATAACTCTCACTACTGCTGCCGCCAAAGCTACTTAAAGCGCTACTGGTGCTGGTAGCCGTTGGCTCCATACGCGCAGGTCTGCGTAATTGACCAGCTAAGCCAATACCTTGTGAACTCGATGACTCTATTGGAAACGGGCTATCGGTGCCAGTAGCTTGCCATTCTGTATGACCAACTTTATGTTGTGTCTCTACAATGACCGGGCGCTGGACTGGCTGTCGCGCACGCGCTTGATTCAAGCCAGTGGCAACCACGGTAACACGTACTTCATCACCCATATTGGGGTCAAGTACGGCACCCACCACCACTGTGGCATCTTCCGAGGCAAACGCCTCAATGATGCTACCGACTTCGTCAAACTCACGCATGGTGAAATTTGGGCCGGAAGTGATGTTGACTAGCACGCCATTAGCACCATTTAGATTGACTTCGTCCAACAATGGATTATTGACTGCCGATTGTGCAGCCGCTTGGGCACGATCATCGCCACGTGCAACTCCGGTACCCATCATGGCCAAACCCATTTCCGACATCACGGTGCGCACATCGGCAAAATCCACATTGATGATACCTGGACGTGTAATTAAATCGGCAATGCCTTGTACCGCGCCGAGCAATACATCATTCGCGGCTTTAAATGCACTAATCATTGTGGCATCTCTGCCGAGTACCGTTATCAGTTTTTCATTGGGCACGGTAATTAACGAATCGCAATGTTTGGAAAGCTCTTCAATGCCTTGCAGGGCGGTCTGCATGCGACGACGTCCTTCAAAAGGAAAGGGCTTAGTAATCACGGCTACCGTCAAAATACCCAACTCTTTGGCAATTTGCGCGACCACTGGTGCTGCGCCTGTACCTGTACCACCACCCATACCGGCAGTAATAAACACCATATCGGCGCCTTCTAAGGCCTTAACAATGGTTTCTCTGTCTTCCAATGCCGCTTGGCGACCGACTTCTGGATTGGCACCGGCGCCCAAACCTTTCGTCACATTCGCACCGAGTTGCAATTGCGTTTTTGCGCCACACTGCTTAATTGCCTGTGAATCGGTATTGGCGGTAATAAATTCAACACCTTCTACGCCAGAATTCACCATATGAGCTACTGCGTTGCCGCCGCCACCGCCCACGCCCACAACTTTAATCACCGCACTGGGTGCGACTGATTGTTCTACTAATTCAAAATGTGCCATTGTCTTGTCCTCTTAGATTTATGATTATTTATAACGCGCCTTTGATAAACTTACTTATTCTTTCAAACAAACCACCCACTGCTTTCGAACCTCTAAACCCCGCACCGCGCGGGTTGTCGTTTAATCGGCCCCACTGCATTAATCCAACCGCTGTGGCAAACCTCGGATTACCCACTACCTCGCCCAAGCCTTGAATATGTAAAGGAATACCTTCACGAACCGGCATATGCATCATTTCTTCAGCCAATTCCAACACGCCTTCCATGCGCGCTGCACCACCGGTAAGCACCATGCCGGCCCGCACAAACTCTTCAAAGCCAGAACGTCTCAGCTCGGCATGCACCATCTCAAATATTTCTTCATAACGGCTCTGCACCGCTTCGGCTAATGATTGACGCGCCATCCGACGTGGCGGTCGGCCAGCCATGCCAGGTACTTGAATCGTTTCATCAGCACGAGTGAGTTGCGCCAAAGCGCAGGCATATCGAATTTTTAATTGCTCGGCTTCGGGCATTGGTGTACGCAAAATTTGGGCAATATCATTGGTCACGTGTTCGCCGCCAATTCGAAGTGATGCGGTATAGCGAATATAACCATTGGCATAAACTGCGATATCCGTGGTGCCCGCACCCATATCAACTAAGATTACCCCTGATTCTTTTTCATCTTGACTCAGCACCGCATGCGCTGACGCCAAGGACGACAACACCAAACCATCGACCTGCAAGTCGCAACTTTTAATACATCTTTCCAGATTAGCCGCGGGTGAGTTAGCTGCAGTAATTAATAAAGCATGCAATTCCAAACGAACCGCAGACATCCCTACAGGATTACGAACACCGTCTTGGAAATTATCCAGAATATATTCTTGCGGAATGGCATGAATGATGCGCTGATCTGATGGAATGGCGACGATACCCGCAGCCTTTAATGCCTGATCTAAATCGTGATACTGCACTTCACCACCGGTGACTTGCGAGATGCCAGAAGAACGACGACATTCGGTGTGCGATCCTGAAATTGACGCATACACCGAACGAATTTCGCAACCCGCCAATGCCTCAGCTTCTTCAATAGCGCCCTTGATGGATTCAACCGTGGATTCAATATCCACCACCACACCATGACGCATGCCTCTTGAATCATGAGTACCTAAACCAATAATTTCAATTTCGTCAAAATCCGGCGAGTATTCGCCGACCAAAACGGTCACTTTAGAGGTGCCGATATCTAAGCCAACGATTAATGATTTGTCACTTTTACGATTCATATAACTACTTGTCCATTTTGGGTGACCGGCGACGATTGAATGACTTCTTGAATGGGCTTTTCTTTCCACACCAAAGAAAATCCATTGGTATAGCGCAAATCAACGTGCACTAACTGGCGCGTATCTTCACGTTTAATTTTTGGTAAAAATCGAACAAATCGTTTTAAGCGCTGATCTGCATCATTACGACCTACTTCAAGCAACAAACCGTCAGATAGCTCAATACGCCAAGCATTACGTTCACTCAACGACAGCTTGGCAATGCTTAAGCCAAGGTCTCTAAACATCGGTTGCGATTTTCTATAAAACTGCAAAATGTCTTTGGCTTGCGCTTCATTGCCGTTAAATTGCGGCATAGGCGGCATGGCGAACGCTGGCCGGTCAAACACCGAACCTTCCTCCGCCAATAACTGTTTTGTATTCCAAAGTGCGACTGGGCGATATTCTTTTATTTGCACAATCAATGTATCGGGCCATTTTTTACGTACTTCAACTTGCTCAACCCAATGCAGACTGCTTAGCTTTTGATCGATTGTTACTAAATCAACCGCGAAGAAACCGCTTTTTAAATACGGAACGGCAACAGCTTGCACCTGAGCGGGACTGACAAAGTGAAACGGCGCAGATACCTTCATGTGTTGCATAGGCCAATGTTTGCCACCCACCCAGCCATTAAGCACAGCAAGGATTGGTGCGGCCAAAATCATTAGCACTAATAAACCTAAAAATAATCGGCGCACGGCATGCATTAGGCAGCACCCTCCGGCATACTTGTTTCTAGCACCAGCCAACACACGCTGGCAAAATCAATGCCCACTTGTTGCGCCGCTTTGGGTACCAAAGAATGCGAGGTCATGCCTGGCGCTGTATTGACCTCTAGCAAATACAAATCACCGGCAGCATCACGCATTACATCAACACGACCCCAACCGCTACAACCCAATGCTTTGAATGCCGCTAAGGCGAGCGCGCCAATGGCCTGCTCTTGCTCGCCTTGCAATCCAGGGCAAAGGTATTGCGTGTCGTCAGCCACATATTTAGCGTGATAATCGTAATACTCGCCGGCTGGCACAATGCGGATGGATGGCAAAACGGTTTCGCCCAAAATCGCTACCGTGTATTCCTGACCAACAATCATTTGCTCCATCAGCAACTCACCGGGATACGCATTTGCCAATGCAACGGCTGCGCTCAAATCGCTGTCTTTAAATACCCGACTAATGCCAACACTCGAGCCTTCACAGGACGGTTTGACAATAATCGGCAAGCCTAATTCATGGGCTGCCAAAGCGACGTCTGCGCCAAGCGCTAATCGTGCATAGCGCGGTGTTGGCAAACCCATCGAAAGCCATATTTGTTTACTACGAATTTTGTCCATGCTCAATGACGAGCCCAGCACATTTGAGCCGGTATATGGAATGCCATAAGCCTCTAACAGCCCTTGCACGACGCCATCTTCACCGCCACCTTTATTGCCGTGCAAAATATTAAAAACACGATCGACTTTCGCTTCATTCAACAACACCAGCAATGCCTGCACACCATCTACAGGAAAGGCTTGAACACCCTGCATCAACAATGCTTCCAATACATTCGCGCCCGAATTCAAGGACACTTCACGCTCAGAACTCGTGCCGCCCATTAATACCGCAACGCGGCCAAATTGCGCAGGATTAAGAATTTTCTTCATCCAATATTCTCCAAATCCAAGCCATGCTTAACCAAATCATTGCTAACAGCCCCAATATCTCCGGCGCCCATAATTAGCAGTAAATCACCATCCTTCAATACATCACCCAATACCGAACGCAACTGCTGCGCGGCACCAACCACCACAGGATTCAAACGACCACGGGCACGAATGGAACGGGCTAAAGATTTCGAATCAGAGCCAAGAATGGCCGTTTCACCAGCGGCATACACATCGGTTAGCACAACGGCATCAGCGGTTGATAAGACCGCGGTAAATTCATCAAATAAATCGCGTGTTCTTGAATAACGATGCGGCTGAAAGGCAACCACCAAGCGCTTCTCAGGCCAACCACCGCGCGCTGCCGCAAACACCGCAGCCAATTCACTGGGGTGATGCCCATAGTCATCAACCATCAACGCTTTGCCATGCTTGAGCGTTAATTCACCTTTGATATTAAAGCGCCGACCAATGCCCTGGAATTTATGTAAAGCACTGGCAATATGTTCGCGCGTGACGCCTAATTGCCAAGCAACCGCGGCAGCAGCCAGTGCATTCAAGACGTTATGATTGCCCGGCAAATTCAACGTAATATCTTGGGTTTTTCCATCCGGCAAATGCATCAAAAAGTGCATTTGACCGCCAATTTGACTGATATTGCTGGCGCGCACATCGGCTTCAGCGACAAAGCCATAGGTAATGCAATGACGTGGCATATCATCTAATAACGCACGCACTTCCGCATCCTCAATACATAGAACCGCTAAACCGTAAAATGGCAGGCGATGAATGAATTCTGAAAAGGCTTGTTTAACGCGATTGAAATCGCCACCGTAGTTTTCCAAATGATCGGCTTCAATATTGGTAACCACTGCAATGAGTGGATTTAAACGCAGAAAGCTGCCATCACTTTCATCGGCTTCAGCAACCAGCCATTGTCCTTTGCCAAGTTGTGCGTTAGCACCCGCTGAAAGTAATTGCCCGCCAATCACAAAGGTTGGATCCATGCCACCTTCGCGCAAGACGCTGGCGGTTAATGAAGTGGTGGTGGTTTTTCCATGCGTGCCGGCAATGGCAATGCCACGCTTAAAGCGCATCAGTTCCGCTAACATCTCGGCACGCGGCACCACCGGAATGCGATGTTCGCGTGCCGCTAAACGCTCTGGGTTATTTGGTTTTATGGCGCTCGAAATGACCACCACATCAGCGCCTTCAATATATTCCGCCGCGTGACCTTTATAAATTTTCGCGCCCATATTTTTTAATCGTTCTGTGGCCTGGCTTTCACTTTGGTCGGAACCACTGACTTGATAACCCAAAGTCACCATTACTTCGGCAATGCCACTCATACCAGAGCCACCAATGCCAACAAAATGCACGCGTGGGAAAGCACTCGCTAAATCCCCTTCACGAAGTAAATGTCGTTTCATCGCACCATCTCCTTAACGATGATTGCAGCCACATCGGTGGCAGCATTGGGAAATGCAGCTGCTCTTGCCGCTTTTGCCATAGTCAATACACGTTCTGGGTGCTGGGCAAAATCTGCTAGGGCCATCGTGATTTGCTCTTGTAATTGTTGATCTTGACGGAACCAAATTCCGCCACCATGCAACTTTAAAAAATCGGCATTTTTGGCTTGATGATCATCAACCGCAGTGGGTAGTGGAATTAAAATACTTGCCACTCCGGCAGCGCAAAGCTCTGAAACGGTGAGTGCGCCTGCTCGGCCAATCACAATATCTGCCCAAGCATAGGCGGCCGCCATGTCTTGTATAAAGGGCTCAACTTGCGCCTTAACATGTAATTGTTGATAGGCAGCGAGTGTTTCATTTAACAAGCTTTCGCCACTTTGATGCCTAACTTCAAATTGGTATTGCGAATCCATGCCTGCAAATACTTTAGGCATGAGCGCATTTATGGTTTTTGCACCCTGACTACCACCCAACACCAATATGCGAAGACTGCCATGCGCTTGTTGTAGGCGTATTTCAGGTGCTGGCAAGGCACTGATTTCTGCACGTACTGGATTGCCAACTGTGGTGTGCGCGATATGTGCAAAGCTGTTTGGAAATCCGGTCAGTACTTTTTTTGCTAATCGGGACAGCATGCGATTGGTTAAACCAGGCGCGCAATTTTGTTCATGCACAATCAAACATCGGCCCTGTAAATAGGCAGCTATGCCACCCGGCCCTGCTGTATAGCCACCAAAACTAACCACCACCTCTGGGTTATAACGACGCATCAAGTTTTGTGCTTTAGCAACGGCTTTAGCAATGGCCACCGGCGCTTTAATGAGGCTCATGAGGCCTTTGCCACGAAGTCCTTTAATGGTGATGGATTCAATTGAAAAACCTTGTGCTGAAACCAGTTTTACTTCCATGCCACCTTCAGAACCAAGCCAAATTACGTCAACGCCGCTATTTTTTAGAGCGCGCGCAACCGCTAGTCCTGGAAAAATATGCCCGCCGGTACCACCAGCCATAATCATCACAGTGCCGCTGGATTGCGCTTGATTCATACCGTTGCGCCCATTTTGGGTTCAACCCGATTTTTCTTGCCGATAATAGATGCTTCGAAACCTGAGTTTTTCTGTTCATTGCTTATAGTAAAACCAGACCGATCGACCCGTGTCATTTCAACTCGATCGCCACGTTGCCTGCGAGCACGATCTAATTCAAAACTAATTCTTAGTAATAAGCCCATGGCGGCACAAGTCATTAATAAGCTTGAGCCACCTGATGAAATTAATGGCAGAGTTAAGCCCTTGGTTGGCAGCACACCTAAATTGACTCCCATTGAGACAGTGGCTTGAATACAGATCCATAGACCTAAGCCAAAACTACAATAAGCCGCAAATGGGCGATTCAATTCTAAACAACCTTGTGCCGTTCTAAATGCGCGCCAGGTCAAAATACCGAACAAGATTACCAACGTGCAAATTCCAATGAATCCAAATTCCTCGGCAAACACAGAGAAAATAAAATCGGTATGCGCTTCTGGTAAATAATCCAACTTTAATACGCCACCACCAAGGCCAACACCCGTTAAGCCGCCACGGCCAATGGCGATGAATGCTTGAACCAATTGAAAGCCAGAATCAAACTGATCGGCCCATGGATTTAAAAATGAGGTGAGTCGTTTTACGCGATAAGGCTCCATCCAAGCAATGAAACCCATTCCAACAACAATCAATATTGCCGGACCTATGATATGTTTTTGATTAGCGCCACCAATCCAAACCATGCATAAGGTGATTGCTAAAATTAATGCCGATGAGCCAAAATCAGGCTGCAGCAACAATAACAAAACTAATACTCCTGAAACCAATAATGGCTTCACTAGCACAATAAGACGGCTACCAATTTGATCGCGGTAACGAACCAAATAGCTCGACAACCAAACGATATACATTAACTTGACCGCTTCAACGGCTTGAAACTGCAGCGGCCCAAAGTGTACCCAACGGCGCGCACCATTCACCGATTTGCCAATGCCTGGCAACCATACCGATAGCAATGCTAAGAAACATAAGCCAAGAAAAATATAGCCGTATTGTTCAATTTTTTTAATTTCGGTGCGCATGATAATGAAAGCTAAAAATAATCCTCCAAACAAAAACATGAAATGCCTGATTAGGTAATGGAATGGCCCGAATCCGGATTTTTCTGCAAAGGCCATGGAGCTTGAGGCAACCATTACAATGCCAATACTGATCAGTGCTGTAATCACACTAAGCATCCATGGATCAACAAATCCATTCAGCTCCTTGTATTTTGTTGCTTGAGCCGGCGTACTCATTAGCGCACCTTTAAGGTGGCTAAACCCACCAAGACTAAAATGACGGAAATAATCCAGAACCGAACAATCACGCGTGGTTCTGGCCAGCCTTTTAATTCGTAATGGTGATGGATAGGTGCCATGCGAAACACCCGCTTACCAGTCAATTTAAATGAAGCAACTTGAATCATCACCGACAAGGTTTCGATGACAAAAATGCCGCCCATAATAACCAAAATAAGTTCTTGCCTAACGATAACGGCAATAACGCCTAAAGCGGCACCTAAGGCCAAGGCACCAATATCGCCCATGAACACCATGGCCGGAAACGTATTAAACCAAAGAAAACCTAAACCAGCGCCAGCAATCGAGGCACACACAATAGCGAGCTCACCGGCGCCGGGCACGCGTGGAATTTGCAAGTAATCCGAGATCAACGCATTGCCTGAAGCGTAAGCAAAAATCCCTAATGCACCAGCTACTAAAACAGTTGGCATAATGGCCAAGCCATCCAAGCCATCGGTTAGATTTACCGCATTCGAAAAACCAACAATCCAAAAGTACGCCACCACCATAAACATAGCGCCCAATGGGATGGCAACATTTTTCAACAGGGGCAAATACAACGTGGTATTGGAAGGTGCATCTTGGGTATAAAAAAGTACAATTGCGGCAATTGCACCAAATACAGATTGCAACGCATATTTATGTCGTGATTTCAGGCCATTCGGGTCGCGTTTGACAATTTTCAACCAATCATCCAACCAGCCAATCAAACCAAAACAAACCAAAACTGCCAAAACAATCCACACATAACGATTGCGTAAATCAGCCCACAACAAGGTTGAAATACAAATGGTCATCAAAATTAATGCGCCACCCATGGTGGGCGTGCCAGCTTTTGAGAAGTGCGATTGCGGCCCATCTTGACGAATAGGCTGACCACCTTTAAGCGTTGCTAAACGTGCGATGACACTGGGGCCAAGCCATAAGGACAAAGCCAGTGCCGTGAGCGCGCCTAAAATGGCGCGCATGGTGATGTAGTCAAATAGTGCGAATAAGCGTGCAAACTCTTGCAACCACCGCGCCAGTTCAAGAAGCATCGGAACCCTCCTTTAAGCCAACAGCATTGATTAAGGCATTGACCACTTGATCCATTTGACTGGAACGTGAACCTTTGACTAAAACCCGATGCTGTGGCGCCAATTGTTTTGTTATTGTTTCTATTAGTTCTAACTGACTATTAAAATGCGTGGCACCTTCACCAAAACTGTTGCACGCAGCACGACTTAATCGACCGCAGGCATACAGCAGTTGAATGCCTCGCGATTTAGCCACTAGGCCAATTTGCGCATGTAAACTTTCAGCAGCTTCGCCCAACTCAGCCATGTCGCCCAAAACTAATACCGATATTTTTTTATCGAGCGCGCAAGCTAAAGCCAAGGAATCGATGGCCGCAATCACTGAACCAGGATTCGCGTTATAACTGTCATCAATTAAAAGGGCACCATTTGCTAATGGCATCACAACCTGACGCCCGGCAAAGGGTCGCGCGTTGCTAAGCCCTGCAAGAATAGCTTCAAATGAAGCACCAGCCGACAAAGCCATCGCCGTAGCTGCCAAGGCGTTCATCACATTGTGTATGCCTGGAAAAGCCAGCGTGATTTTCGCGCTACCGGCAGGAGTCACTAATTCAAATTGTGATTGCTCGGCACTTAAAACCATGGATTTTGCCATGACATCGGCATTGTTTTTAATGCCGAAACGAATAATGCAACGACTGCCAATTCTGTCAAGAAAATAGGGCAAGAACGCATCATCCACATTAACCACGGCCACGCCATCATCGGGCAATGCCTCGTAAATGGCGCCCTTCGTTTCCGCTATGCCTAATAAGGAACCCATGCGCTCAATATGTGCTGGCGCAACATTATTAACCAATGCCACATTGGGCGTTACGATACTGGTTAAGTAAGCAATATCGCCTAACTTGCCAGCGCCCATTTCATAGACCGCAAATTCAGCATTTTCGGGTGCATTGATGACTGCCAACGGCAAGCCAATTTCATTGTTGCGATTGCCCGGATTAACGTACACATCGCCAGCACTTAGCAAAATACTATGCAACATGGTTTTCACTGACGTTTTACCATTGCTACCAGTTAGTGCCAACACAACAGCAGGCCGATCTTTAGCCAAACCGGCGGCCATTTCACCAAGCGCCTCTTCGGTATCGGCACATAAAATATGCGGTAAATCTGTCTCAATCATACGATGCAACAACAACGCTACCGCGCCATTAACCTTGGCCTGAGCAACAAAATCATGCGCATCAAAACGCTCGCCTTTTAAGGCAACAAACAACCCTTGCGGCATAGCCTCACGACCATCGATGCTGATATTTTCAATCGCTACATCAGCACCGATCAAGCGCCCTTCACAACACAGCGCTAATTCTGAAAGCATCATCGTTCTCATGCTGCCACCTCAAGAAATTCAGCGGCAATGGCAAAATCATCAAACGCTTTTTTTACACCATTAATTTCTTGGTAGGCTTCATGGCCTTTGCCTGCAATAAGCACAATATCAGCGGCATTAGCGGTTGCGATAGCCTGACTAATAGCAAGACGCCGATCACGTTGCACATTGACATGTTCAGGACGGGCGAACCCGGTGCAAATCTCTGCCACGATTGCATCACCAGATTCGGTGCGCGGATTATCATCGGTAATCCAAACAATATCCGCCCATTGCTCAGCACATTTAGCCATCAATGGCCGCTTACCGCGATCGCGATCTCCGCCACAGCCAAACACACAAATTAATCGCGCTTGACTATGGCCACGCAGCGTCATTAAAGTTTGTTCTAAAGCATCTGGGGTATGCGCGTAATCCACGACCACCAATGGCTTATTATTGGTTCCACCAAGGCGACTCATACGCCCTTCAACAGGGCTTAACTGCGACAAAATCTTAGCCACAAGGGCTAGCGATAACTCTTGGGCTAGCAATATTCCAGCTACTGCCAATAAATTATCCACATTAAACCGCCCGAGCAAACTCGATTGCACGGCGGCTGTTTGGCCCGCATAAACCATGTTGAAGGTCATGCCCGCCAGACTTAATTCAATCTGCTCAGCACATAATGTTGCACTAGCTTGGGCGCGCGATGAAAGAGCAAAAACATGCATACCATCAGGCAGCTGTTCAATTATTTGAAGACCATAAGCATCATCCACATTGATGACCGCATTGCGCAGTGTTGGCCATGCAAACAATTTACACTTCGCGTCAAAATAAGCCTGCATCGTGCCGTGATAATCCAAATGATCCAAGGTTAAATTAGTAAAAACAGCGCTCGTAAATGCAACGCAATCAACACGGCCTTGTTCAAGCGCATGCGATGAAACTTCCATCGCCACCACTTGCGCGCCCGCATCACGTAATTCGGCCAAGGTTTTATGTACCGCAATAACATCAGGCGTGGTTCGCTCACCCGCCCGCAAATGCCCGTAAAGCCCCGTACCCAAGGTGCCAATGGTTCCGGCGGTCTTTCCTAATAAGGTGAAGGCTTGAGCAATCAACTGAACCGTTGAGGTTTTGCCATTGGTGCCGGTCAAACCAATCATGTTCACAGCACAACTTGGCGATGCATAGAATCGATCAGCAATTTGCGCTTGAATCCCTGTGAGATTTGCCACTGCAATGGCATTAGTAGGCAAAACGACACTTTCGGGCACCGGTGTTTCAAACAAAACAACAGCGGCATTTTGTGCTTGCTGCTCTGTTAAATAATTTAAGCCATGCGCTGTTAAACCAGGCACCGCAATAAAGACATCACCCGAATGAAGGGCTCTTGAGTCTTTGGTTATTCCCAATATTTCGATGTGTTCAAAACCAGCGCAGTCAAACAATCCTTCTGCCAGTTGCGAAAGTTTCATGCCACCACTCATGGCGTTTCCTTGGCCACAACAGGCAAAGCCGCATCAAGGACAAGCTCGGGCGCTGGCACTGTTTTGGTTTTATCGACATACCATTGCTCAATATTATCGGGCGGCACATCCATGAAACGCAGCGCGCCATCCATCACATTGTGAAATACTGGCGCCGATATAACGCCACCATAATAACCACCGGTGGAGGGCTCATGCACAACCACCGACATGGCGAAACGCGGATTGTCGATGGGCACGACGCCAGCAAAAAGCGAAATATAACGTTTTTCATAACCGCCAGCCACGGCTCGGCGCGAAGTACCGGTTTTGCCGGCCACGCGATACCCTTTAATGGCCGCTTGTGTTGCCGTACCGCCAGTTTTAGTCACATCTTCGAGCATGTTCAACACTTGCCCGGCCACTACCGCATCAACTGCTTTCTCATGTACAGACTTAGCACCCTTGATGAACGATGGACTAATGCGCATACCATGATTGGCCAAACTGGCATAAGCCTGAGCAATCTGTAGCGGCGTTACCGAAAGACCATAACCATACGATATGGTGGCTTTTTCAACAGGACCCCAGCGATTGGGCGCAGAAAGCACCGCCGAAGACTCACCAGGAAAACCGGATTCGGTTTTTTCACCAAACCCGAAACGACTCAAAACGGAATAAAAATGTTGGTTACTCATATTGGCAGCCAACTTGGCTGCGCCAATATTGGACGACTTCACCAACAAACGGCGCATATCAACAGGGCCGTAATAATGCGTATCGGTAACACGGCGATTGGCGACGCGATAACCGCCCGCTTCCGTGGGTATAACAATGTTTGGATCAACACCATCTTCCAATGCCGCCGCAACGGTAAATGGTTTCATGGTTGAACCCGGCTCCAATACATCGGTAACCGCCGAATTACGACGAAGAGCCGGCGAGATTGTATCGCGTGAATTGGGATTATAAGAGGGGTAATTCACCATCGCTAGAATTTCACCGGTGGCAATATCCAGCACCACCGCCGAACCGGCTCGCGCCTCATGCTTCAAGACCGCTTTTTTTAATTCGCTATAGGCCAAGTATTGAATGCGACGATCGATGGACAAGGTTAAATCTTTGCCATTCTTAGCGTCTTCAATTAAATCAACGTTCTCAACAATGCGGCCGCGGTTATCGCGGATGATTTTTTTCTTGCCTGGTGTACCAGTTAGCCATTCGTCGTAGGCAAGCTCCATGCCTTCAACACCATGTTCGTCCAAATTGGTAAAGCCAAGCACTTGCGACATGACTTCACGATGCGGATAAAAGCGACGAAATTCCCTGCGGCTATAAACGCCAGGAATATTTTTATCCGTCACTAATTTGGCATCATCTGGATTCATATGACGACGCAAATACATAAACTTTTTATTTTTCTTTTGTGCCAAGCGCGTGGTTAATTCAACCGGATCCAATTTAAGTGCTTTGGCAAGCTCTGGCAAACGCTTGGCATCTACTAACAATTCTTTCGGATTAACCCAAATTGATTCAACCGGACTAGACACAGCTAAAGGCTCGCCATTACGATCGGTAATCATGCCTCGGGTAGTTGCAATAGGTATGGTTCGTAGAAATCGCTGATTTCCCGCACGCTGATAAAGATCGTCGGTGATCAATTGCATATATGCGGCACGAGCAACCACCACCCCGCCACAGAACATCAGCACGCCAGCAATCCAAGCTAAGCGAATACGAGGCTGGCTTTGGCGTATTTGCACACTCACGGCTGCACCACCATAGTTTCCGTTTCAAGCGGAAAATGCATGCTGAGCTTTTCGGTTGCTATGCCCACAATACGATTCGATTCAGACACCGTTGCTTGCTCAGTTTGCAAGCGACGGAACTCGACATTGAATTCATCGCGCTGGCGTTGCAATTTAGTGAGTTCGATATAGGATTGACGATGCGAATGTCGTGCAAAAACTACCGCAACGGCACTGGCTAGCATGGCTGTGATTAAAACGACCAAAATGAACAGTCGGATACTCATGAAACCATCGCCTTTTCAGCCACGCGCAATACCGCGCTGCGCGCGCGCGGATTTTCTGCCAACTCTGATTCGCTGGCTTTTTGCGCACCTTTAACATCTTTTAATTGCGCTGTGAATTGCTCTGGCATAGCTGGAAGCCTGCGATTGCCAGCCGGCGCTTTAGAATGTTTGGCTATAAATTGCTTAACAATCCGATCTTCTAAAGAATGAAAGCTGATGACCGCTAATCGGCCGCCAGGATTTAAACAATTGAGTGCCACTTGCAGACCAATTTCTAAATCGGCTAATTCACGATTAATGAAAATACGAATTGCTTGAAAACTTCGTGTAGCGGGATGAATTTTGCTATTACCATAACCAACAACACTGGCAATGCACTCTGCCAGTTGAGAGGTTCGTGTAAATGGCGCTTCTATTCGCTTAGCCACGATGACTTGCGCAATTTTGCGACTCTTCTTTTCTTCGCCGTATTGCCACAGCACATCAGCAATATCTTTTTCAGCAGCACTTGCCAACCATTGCGCAGCACTCATACCCGCCTCAGTATTCATGCGCATGTCTAAGGGACCATCAAGCCGAAAACTGAAGCCACGTTCTGGCACATCCAGCTGTGGCGATGAAACACCTAGATCAAATAAAATTCCGTCCAAGCCCGAAACCGTTGCCGGCCAATTGGCCATTTCCGTAAATGATCCGTGGTAAATCGACAATCGAGAATCTTGCGCTTGCAAGTCTTTAGCCACCAGAATGGCTTCGGGATCTTTGTCCATCACCAGCAATCTGCCGTTTGGGCCAAGCTGAGCCAGTAAACCACTTGCATGTCCGCCACGGCCAAAAGTGCCGTCTAAATAGATGCCATTAGGCTTAACTTGCAAACCATCCATCACTTCTTTCCACAACACAGGAAGGTGGCTGGGAGTCTGCAACTGCACAGAAGTCCCGGTCGCCATGCTTATAACCTCAAATCAAGCATGGCATCGGTCACATCGTCATCTACAATCGTTTGACGAATTTGTGCCAAATGCATTTGCTCGCTCCATAACTCCAATCGACTACCCATTCCGAGTAATACGGCCCGCTTTTCGAGTCTCGCTGCAAGACGGTGACTAGCGGGTAATAAAATTCGACTATTATTGTCAGGTTCTAAAAGAGTGGCAGCACCAACCAATTTCAATTGCAAGGCCCGATGGGCGCGCTTTACGCTTGATAAGGAATTGACTTGATCGCGTACTTTTAACCATTCAGATTCAGGGTAAATCCACAAACAACCATCTTCATAGGGGTTATACGTTAAGACCAAGCGATTGTTACAGGCACCCACAACCAAATCACGAAAGGCAGTTGGGATAGCCAAACGCCCTTTGTCGTCAATACTGATTGCGGTCTCGCCCTGAAACATATCCACATTTTCCCACTAAAAACCATAATTACCCTTATTTGCCCACATTAGAGTTCTGCATGTGCCTTGTCAAGGACTTTTCACATCATTTTCATTTGTTGAATCAATAGCTTGCACAATCTTAATAAAATGCTTTAAGAAGCTTACCATAGACATTGTTTATGTTGAATTTTAGATAATTGATCAAATTAAATATTTAATCCACAAAATTATCCACAGGTCTATCCACTCAAAAATCCGTGAGGAAATGCACATAAATGCGCAAAAAAAAATCGGGGACTATCATGACTAATGACATGCGAATATTTTTTAGGCTGTGTCACAATGACCTCATTAAAACAGGAGTATGAAATGGAACGATTTGGTCGTAGTTGGGGTTTAATAAAAGCCTGCTTTGGCGTTCTAAACAACGACAAAGAATTATTGCTGTTTCCGATTATTTCCAGCATTGCCGCTCTTTTTGTGATGGCTACTTTCGCGCTGCCGTTATTTTTTGCAGGTATTTTTCAAAATGGCGCCGGGGTATTTAGCTTTGTAATAGGATTTTTGTTTTATTTGTGTTTATACACGGTTATGTTCTTTTTTAATGCCGCTTTGGTTGGGGCTGCCTTAATCCGTCTGAAAGATGGCAATCCTACCGTTTCTGATGGTCTAGCCATCGCCAAGCAAAATATCGGCGCCATCATTGGCTATGCTGCAATCGCCGCCACTGTAGGCATGCTATTGAAAATGAAAGGAAATCGCAGCGGCTTAATAGCCAATATGATTAAATCTATAGCTGGCATGGCTTGGACCTTAAGCACTTTCCTTGTTGTTCCGGTGCTGGTTTCGCAAAAAATAGGCCCAATTGACGCCATCAAAGAAAGCGCCACTTTATTGAAGAAAACCTGGGGTGAAAATTTGATAGGTAGTGCCGGTATCTGGATTGGCTTTGGCATTGTTAGTTTTTTATATATCATTGTTTCAATTGTATTAATCATTGTGGCCGGGCAAGTTTCCACGAGCTTGGCTATTGGTCTTGGTGTGCTGCTAGTTTTTGGCTTAGCCTTAATTAGTATTATTAAATCTGCTATTTCGGCCATTTATACGGCGGCACTGTATCGCTTTGCTAGCGATGGCGAGGCACCAAAAGGCTTTGAATCGCAGCAGATGTCTTTAGCTTTTGCTAAAACTTGATTTCCGACCTCAACTTGGTCAAAATATGACCAAGATGGGGGCTTGATTCTATGGATAGAAAAACAGGGGTTACTTTTAATCGCAAAGTATTGCTGACTTGCGATTCAGCGGTATGTGTTAATTGTGAGAAAGTCTTCGCACCAGCAGAAGTTATTGACTGGACCGACTTGAATGAAAGCAATATCGGTCAGACAGCAATCTGCCCCCATTGCCAAGCAGATGGCATCATTGGCTTCAATGATGAACTTGATGACAAGTGGTTATTCAATTTCCGCAAGCATCGTAATAGTTAAATAAAGTGGCGGAGCTGGTCGATAAGCCGGGTTCTGTCGTGGACAACCATTCCTCTAGGCTTTGCATCACTACAAAGCTCAAGCAGCACACCCGCATGCGAACCGAGCCGATTCATAGCATGCCTATTTGGCCTTGCTCCAAGTGGGGTTTACCGTGCCCTGCGACGTTAGCCCCGCAGGCGGTGGGCTCTTACCCCACCATTTCAACCTTACCACGCACA
>JAGNUI010000007.1:0-2431 GCA_017987065.1 Arenimonas sp. | reverse complement strand
CATGCGAACCGAGCCGATTCATAGCATGCCTATTTGGCCTTGCTCCAAGTGGGGTTTACCGTGCCCTGCGACGTTAGCCCCGCAGGCGGTGGGCTCTTACCCCACCATTTCAACCTTACCACGCACATCATGCCATCACTGACATCACACCGTTCGGCGGTATATTTTCTGTTGCACTAGCCGTCGGCTTGCGCCGCCCAGGCGTTACCTGGCACTTTGCTCTGTGGAGCCCGGACTTTCCTCGGCGTAGCACGCTACGACGCGGTTGTCTTGACCAACTCCGCCGAGGCTATTGTCGCATACACTGGCCAAAGCGTTTGCAAAAGAAAGTAATTCATAGATAATTGATGTTCAGTATTTCCTGACCCATAAGGCTTTTTATATGCGCACAACACGATACGTTGTTTTCACAGGCTTACTTTTGTCTTTCAGTACGATTACTTTTTCACAAGAAGCAACCCCTATTGCTGTAACAGAGACTGCAGCGCCTGCCGCCACGGAAATTGCAGTTGAAGCGCCACTCGACCGATCCAAATTGAGCTATTCCAATAAATGGCGGGTTAAAGTCGATAATGAATCCAAATCTGATGGCACCTTGGTGTTTCGCTTGGTAATGAAAAACACCAAAGTCGAGCCAATTACTGTCACGATTCCGATTAAGAAAGGCATCAATGAAAACAACGCAGCAGATGTCATTGAAGATGCCATGCAAAAAGCTTTTCCACGCGATTTCAATGTAGAAACTGATGATGGTGAATCGGTGTTGGTTAAGCTCAATCTTGTTGAAGGTTCGAGCAATCTCACCTTGATCAGCAATGACGTCAAGAATTTGAAAGTAAAAATCAGGAAAGAATAATCTTATAGGGTGGTCCTTGGCCCACCTTACTCGCCCCCATACAAGGCTTTCCGTGGCGCGCCGCTTAAATCGGCCGCCACTTTAGCCGCTTGTGAAGGCTTCATATATTCAACCAATTTGGCATATAAGCGTTTGCCCTCAAGTAACTCAGCATTTTGGTCTTCTGGCGCGCCGGCAATAACCAACACAAACTCGCCCTTGCGCTGATTGGCATCTACTGACACTTTTTCAAAAATATTGGCAAGTGTGCCATCAAGCACGGTTTCAAATAACTTGGTTAATTCGCGTGCCAACACAGCTTCGCGCTCAGCACCAAAAGCCACCTGCATATCCGCTAGACATTCTTCAATGCGGTGCGAGCTTTCATAGAAAACCAGGGTGCGCGTTTCAAGCGCTAATTTTTGCAAGCGTTCGCGGCGCGCATTTGATTTCGCAGGCAAGAATCCTTCAAAACTAAAACGATCACTGGCTATGCCGGCCACTGATAAGGCGGCGATGGCAGCACATGGGCCGGGTATTGGGCTTATAGCCACGCCTGCAGCACGTAACTCACGCACAATTCGATAGCCCGGGTCTGAAATTAATGGCGTTCCAGCATCGCTAACCAATGCAATACTTTTACCCGATTGCAAGTGCGCCAATACTTGTTGCACGCGGTCGGCCTCGTTGTGATCGTGCAACGCTAAAAGTGGCCGATCCAAACCAAGCGCATGAAGAAGTTGCCGCGTATGCCGCGTGTCTTCTGCACAAATCAAATCTGCTTGCGCTAAAACATCGCGGGCGCGGCCACTAATATCAGACAAATTACCAATTGGCGTGGCAACCACATACAAACTGCCCTTTTTTAGCTCGAACATTGGTAAAATCCATTAAGAGATACAGCACCATCATAGCGGTTTAGAGGGATTTGGGTTATGCGTTTTATATTAGCCACCACCATAATTTGCGTACTTGCAGCTTGTAGTAGTTCGCCAACTAAAGCACCAGTTGCAACGAAAGCTGCTAGCAACTTAACCCTTATTGATCAGGCTCGGGCAAACAATCAACACTGGAAAGCAAGTGATTTGATCGCCGCTTTCCCCGATAGTGCCAATGAAAATTATCGCCCACCGGCTCGCTTGGCGGTGATATTGCCACAAACTGGATCCTTGGCAATAGCAGGCAAAGCGATACGTGACGGCATCCTAGCCGGCTACTACGCAGAAACACGCAAAAAGCCTAGCATTCGTTTTTACAATAGCCAAGGCACTCCAGAAGGCGCTATTTCGGCCTATAACGCCGCCGTGAAAGACGGTGCTCAGATGATTATCGGCCCGATTGGCAAAGAAGAAGTGACCGCCTTGGCCGCAATAACCACAAGCATTCCCATTCTGGCATTGAACACCGTTGATGCGCAGAATAATAAAATGTTGCTGAGTTTTTCACTCAGCCCAGAACGTGAAGGTGAGTTATTAGCTAAACGGTTGTTAACAAAAAAACACCTAAAAATTAGCGTGTTCAGCCAAAATAGCGAACCCAATAACCGCATCTTGGCATCGATGCAAAAGGTCTTCAATGCCGGAGGTGGAGCGATTA
>JAGNUI010000086.1 GCA_017987065.1 Arenimonas sp. | reverse complement strand
TCAAGCCATCAACCATTATTTGGTTTTTCGTTATTGCTTTTATCATTTTATTTTCAGGCTACGGTCTACGCGATCCGTGGCCAGCCGATGAGCCACGTTTTGTTTTAGTTGCCAAACAAATGATAGAAAGCGGAAATTGGTTGTTTCCGCATCGCGGTATTGAGCTTTATCCAGATAAACCACCTGTGTATTTTTGGCTACTTTCCCTAAGTTATTTAGTGATAGGAAGTTGGCGCTGGAGCTTTCTGTTACCTTCTCTCATTTCCGGCATGTTGGTGCTTTTTTTGGTTTTTGATTTAGGCAAGCGCCTCTGGAATCCGCGCAGTGGATTATGGGCTGCTATTGCCGTGCTTGCCACTATTCATTTCACGCATCAATTCAAACGCGCACAAATCGACCCTACGCTGGTCTTGATAACCACCGCATCGTTTTATTTGATTGCCCGCCACGTGTTGCTTGGGCCCTGTTGGAGGCGGCTATACGCGGGCTTTGCGTTAGCGGGTTTAGGCGTAATTACCAAAGGCGTTGGATTCTTGCCATTGCTGGCCTTGCTGCCATTGGTTTTGTATCGCAGACAGCAATTTACGCCAATTTATAAAGTTAATAAAAACGATAGCTGGCGTTGGTTGTTGGCTTTCGGATGCTTCCTTGCACCAATCTTTTTATGGTTGATAGCCATCACCTACTTTGGATTGAACTCAGGAAATCCAGAGCATGCAGAATACTTGCGTAATATATTGTTCAAGCAAACTGCCGAACGCTACGCTGACCCTTGGCATCATAAGCAACCCATCTGGTATTTTATTCAAACCATTGCGTTTTTCTGGTTACCGTTTTCGATAGCTTGGTTTTGGTTGTTTAAACCATGGCGTCAGGCATTTGTTGCGCGTGATTTGAGAACCGTATTTCCATTAGTCTGGGGCTTGTTGATTGTGGTATTTTTTTCGATCAGTTCCGGTAAACGCGACATGTATATTCTTCCTGCCTTGCCGGCCTTTGCATTAGCGGCAGCGCCTTATATGCAATCCATTAGTGAACGAATAGGTTTTCAACGTGCTTTGTTTGGGTTTATTTTATTTTTAGGCTCAGTGTTCTTGATATTCGGTGTTGCGGCATTAGGCGGCCATTTGAGTTTTGTGCAAAAGTTGATTGAAGCGCGTGGTTTAGGCGCAGAGGCGCAGAGTTTGTGGTGGATGATGTTGGTCCTGGGTGTGGTCATCGTGGCGATGGCTTTATGGTCTCGGACGCGTCAAATTTTAGCAGTGACTGCCGTAAGTTTCGGCCTGTTTTGGATGGCTTACGGCTTTATTGCGCAGCCCATTCTCAATCCGAGCAGTTCGGCTAGCGCCATCATGGTGCGTGCTCGAGCAGAGGCTGGACCAACTACTGAAATTGGCCTGGTGGCTTGGAAAGAACAAAATTTGTTGCAAGCGCGCGGCCCTGTCACTGAATTTGGTTATCGTCAGCCAGTCAATGTTCAATTAAAACGAGCCATAGCATGGTTAAAGCAAAATCCAAATAGCCGAGTTTTAATGGTTAATCAGGTCAACGGCCTCGAGTGCATTAATTATGGAGGGCCTGGCACCACACATCTGGATAAAGCCAATCGACGTTCGTGGTGGCTAATTAAGCCTGAAGCCTTGCTTCGTTGCGATGAGGCACTTTTAGATGCCCCACGCTAACGTTATAGGCAAGACTCAGTTATCATGTGCCTGAAGAGATAAGGTTCAAACATGAAAATTCTTATATTAGGTGCTGGGCAAGTGGGAACGTCGGTGGCGGCGGCGCTTTCGATTGAAGACGAAAACGACATCACTGTGGTTGACCGCGACATGACTCGTTTGCGCGAGCTGACCGAAAAGCTTGATATTCGTGCCGTCGCCGGGCACGCTTCGTTGCCGAGTATTTTGACGCAAGCCGGCGTTGAAGAAGCGGATTTGCTAGTGGCGGTGACGTCCTCAGACGAGGTCAATATTATTGCTTGTCAAATTGCCGCGCAACAGTCGAAATCTCCAATTAGAGTGGCACGTTTACGCGAACAAGAGTATTTAGCCTTAGCGCGTCAGGGCTTTGGCGGAGAGCCCGCAGTGAGTGCTGCAATAAGTCCGGAAAAACTCGTTTGCCATCATATTGAACGATTGATTACCACGCCAGGAGCCTTGCAAGTCTTGGACTTTGCCGAAGGCCGAGCACAACTTATTGCAGTGCGGGCGCTCGAAGGTGGCGCACTGGTTGGGCATGAGATTCGTGAATTGCGCCGACATTTGCCGCAAGGCATGGATGTGCGAGTGGCCGCAATTTTTCGAGGTGGTCAGGCGGTAAAGCCCGATGGCATCACCGTAATTGAAGCAGGGGATGAAGTTTTTTTTCTGGCCCACCAAACTGCTATCAAGGCGATGATGAGCGAATTACGCTCAGCCGATAAGCGCCTGGCAAAACGCATTTTTATTTCGGGCGGCGGCGGCATTGGCATTCGTTTGGCTAAGGCTTTGGAAAGTCGCTATTCGGTTAAAGTGCTAGAGCGCTCGCGCGATCGCGCCAGAATTATTGCCGAAGAATTATTGAACACCATCGTGTTGGTGGGTGATTGCGCTGACGAAGATTTGCTGCGCGAAGAAAATATCGATCAAACCGATGTCTATTGCGCATTAACCAATGACGACGAAGCCAATATACTTTCTGCCATGTTGGCCAAACGATTGGGTTGCCCACGCGTGGTTGCTTTGATTAATCGCGCGTCTTATGCAGAGTTGGTTGAAGGATCGACGATTGATATTGCCATTAGTCCACAATCAGTAACTTTAAGCGCCTTGCTCTCGCATATTCGAGAAGGCGCACCTGAGCGTGTGTATTCACTGCGAAGAGGGGCGGCGGAAGCCATTGAAGTGGTTGTTCGAGGGGATCGCCGCAGTTCACGAGTGATTGGCCGCGAACTGGATGATTTAGAGTTGCCGCCATCAACTACGATTGGCGGCATTGTTAGGGGCGATGCTTTGCTCATTGCGCATCACGATGTGATGATTGAAGCAGGCGATCATGTGATTTTGTTTGTGGCGAATAAGCGTGATTTGCCAGAAGTGATTGCCTTATTTAAAGAAGTAGATTGGCGTTGAGTCTTCGAATAAAAGCTATTTTACGAGTATTTGGTGCGGTGACAGCGCTCGCTTCGCTGATTATCATGCCGTCTTTACTGCTGGCTATGTTGTGGAATGAATCAACGGTGACACCGTTTCTTGAAGCGATGGCGGTACCGCTTCTGCTAGGCTCAGCGCTTTGGTTTATATTTCGCGAAAGTCGTTATGAGTTGCGTTTACGGGATGGATTCTTAGTTACCGGTGGCATATGGATTATTGCTGGCTTAGTTACCGCCATTCCCTTTTATATGGCTCTGCCCAGTTTGTCGTTCACTAATGCGGTGTTTGAATCGGTATCGGGGTTAACCACGACCGGATCGACCATGTTGGTTGGGCTAGATGCGCTGCCAAAAAGCCTGCTTTTTTTCCGCGCTTCGTTAAACTTTTTTGGCGGTATGGGGATTGTTATTTTGGCAGTGGCCGTGCTACCCATGCTGAAAATTGGTGGTATGCAGTTGTTCAAAGCTGAAAGTACCGGCCCAGTGAAAGATAATAAATTAACGCCACGAATTGCCGAAACGGCACGTACCTTGTGGATGGTTTATCTCGGCTTGAATGTGTTGTGTGCCTTGGCGTATTGGTTTGGCGGCATGTCTTTTTTCGATGCTGTAACACATTCTCTTTCTACCATTGCAACCGGCGGCTTTAGTACACACGATAGTGGTTTTGGTTATTGGAATAATGGCATGATTAATACCATTGCTATTGTGTTCATGCTGTTAGGCGGCATGAGTTTCAGCATGCATTGGTACGCTTGGCGTGCCGCTACGCTTAGCCATTATCAGGCCAGTAGCGAATTACGCACTTACATTGGCATCACCGCCGTTCTATGTGTCGTAGTGAGTATTTACCTTTGGGCCACTAATACGTTTAGCGGATTTGGCGAAGCATTGCATCATGGCGTGTTCCAAGTAGTTTCCAATATAACCACCACCGGATTTGTTACCACCGGATTTGTGCAATGGCCCGGCATGCTGCCAATGCTATTGATTATGATTTCCTTTATTGGTGGTTGTTCCGGCTCCACAGCTGGCGGTATGAAAGTAGCCCGCGTGCAGCTTGTTGTGCAACAAGGCTTGCGTGAGTTGCGGCAATTAGTGCATCCGAAAGCGCAATTTCTGGTGACGCTTGGCGGCAAGCGCGTGTCTGAAAGCGTGGTGATTTCGGTGGGTGGCTTTTGCGCGTTATACGTGACGGTTTATTTGATTCTGCTTCTTTTATTGGTTGCCGATGGCGTGGATACCGATACAGCTTTTTCTGCAGTCGCTGCGTGTTTAAATAATCTGGGCCCTGGCATGGGCAAGGTTGCGAGCGATTTCCTGATACTAAGTGATTTCTCGACGTGGTTGTTGAGCTTCGCGATGTTGGTTGGGCGCTTGGAAATCTTCACCTTATTAGTGCTGTTCACGCCAGCGTTCTGGCAGGAATGAATACTTAAAATGCCGTAGGAAATTTCGGGGACGGTGGTACCTCCGTCCCTATTGTTATCGAGCAATTACCGCCGAAATCTCTCGATGCAAAATCACTGCTTCATCGAAAGGCAAATAGCGAATAGCCAATGGCGGTTCAAATGAGCCGGCGTTCACGGTATCGCAGAAAACTGTAGCCATGCCATATTTTCGATCAAACGGCGATTGCTTCAAATACACCGCTTGAATTTTGCGAACTTCAGCAAAGCGCCAATATTTATTTATCCAACCTTCGCGAACAGCAATCAAATCGCTATCGTACGAATAACCGGCATGCTTAGCCCATTGTTTCGATGCAATCCAAAGCCATGGATACGCGAGTAACATCAACAGCGCAATTTGCCATGCCCAATAAGCCAATACTAAAATCGGAATGACAAGAATATAGGCTGGTTTTTTGAATTCACGCTTCCATGCATTCGGATGCAAGGGCTGCCAAATGGCAATGGGCCAACTGCCAGAGGGAATCACTGAGTCGATAATTGTTTCAATATGTTCTAGGTCTGCAATCGGCGCCAGTTGCCACTGTGATTCCATATTCTCCGAGTTGACGCCACCGGCAGCTGCATCAACGCGCAATGCAAAACGTGAGAACTTGCGTTGTAGCCAACCTTGTTGCAAAGTCCAGGCTTGAATGCGCGTGCGTGGCAGAGAGCCATGGAAACGGTTCAATAGTCCGCGTTCAATCGACAAACGGTGATTGTCGCTACTGAGTATGAAGCCGTAATAATGCAATAAAGCTTGCAACATGGAAATAATTCGCAGAATGACAAACGCGAAAAATAGCAATGTGAGCCCGCCGATTAAATAAGACACCATGCTGTTCTGGCTAAGGTCAGCACTATGATCCCAGAGCCAGCCGCCTGCTTTTTTAACTATCGCCTCAGGCAGACCCCAATCAAATTGCATGAGTGCGCCAAAACCAGCCGCAACTAAAATCATGCCTTTGTTGGAAATCAAACCATGTTTAATGATTTCTCGAGTGGGTAATTGCAACAGTATCTGATTTACTTCCGCTAGCTTGTCGTCAACATCATGCTTTGCAGTGGTATTTTCTTGGCTTCGAATAATGCGTTGTAATTCTTGTGCCTGGGCAAATCCCAGTACTCGCATACGGCCTTCTTCTTTTTCGCCGCCACCAGTTTCTAGGCGTACTTCAGCAACAGCCATTAGTCGGTGCAATAAGCCTTGGTTCAAGGTGACATTTTGAATCCGGGTAAATGCAATGTCGCGCACGGTTTTATGCAGCAATCCTGAGCGGATGACAATTCGATTATCGCCAATGCGGTAACGAAACGTGATGTAGCGTGCGACGGCTAAAGGCACCATAAAGCCAATGCCAACCAAGCCCCACAACTCGTAATTATTACTTTTGCCTGCAAATAATAAAAAAAGTATGGGCACGATGAATTGCTTTAGTACATTTAATAGCTCGAACAGCCACGACAGTGGGTGCAGTCGTAATTCAGGTACTTCTGTTTCGGCGATATCAGAGTGCGCTGTCGTCACGGCGTGCTTCCGGTATTAGTGCATCACGCAACATGGTGGCGTTTTCTAGGCTGAAACCGCCTTGTTTTAAGGCGTGGCTTTGGGTTCCGGCGGT
>JAGNUI010000085.1 GCA_017987065.1 Arenimonas sp. | reverse complement strand
GTGCCGAGTTATCCGGATTTCTCACGCTTTTGGCAAGTGGTTGATAAACACCAAGTGACGATTTTTTATACCGCGCCCACCGCCATCCGCGCCTTGATGCGAGAAGGCGACGCGCCGGTTCAAAAATATTCACGGCAATCCATTCGCCTGCTGGGCACCGTTGGCGAGCCAATCAATCCAGAAGCTTGGGCGTGGTATCACCGTGTAGTGGGCGATGGCCGTTGCCCAGTGGTGGATACTTGGTGGCAAACGGAAACCGGCGGTATTCTCATTGCGCCCTTACCAGCGGCGACTGATTTAAAACCGGGTTCAGCAACCTTGCCCTTTTTTGGTGTGCAGCCGGCCTTAGTGGATGCTGAAGGTACTCGAATTGATGGTGCCGGCGAAGGCAATTTGGTGTTGCTGGATTCTTGGCCTGGCCAAATGCGTAGTGTGTATGGCGATCATCAGCGTTTTTTTGAAACCTATTTCAGCACTTATCCGGGCACGTATTTCACCGGCGATGGCGCGCGCCGTGATGCCGATGGCTATTATTGGATTACCGGCCGCGTGGATGATGTATTGAATATCTCTGGGCATCGTTTGGGTACCGCGGAAATCGAAAGTGCCTTGGTCTCGCATCCATCGGTAGCCGAAGCTGCTGTGGTGGGCGCACCGCATGATATTAAAGGTCAGGGCATTTATGTGTTCGTGACTTTAAAAAGTGGTGTACAAGAGTCCGATGCATTACGAAACGCGTTGATTTTACACGTGCGCCAGCATCTGAGCCCAATCGCCAGCCCCGATTGGTTGCAATGGGCGCCCGGCTTGCCAAAAACGCGCTCCGGGAAAATTATGCGGCGAATTCTGCGTAAGATTGCCGAAAATCAGCCAGAGGCCTTGGGCGATATTTCCACCTTGGCTGATCCCAGCGTGGTGGCGTATTTAGTCGATAACCGATTGATTCGGAGTTAATCGGTGCACGATTACAATGAAATTTTCAGCGCCCGCGCCAAGCAATATCATTTGGCCATGCAAACCTGCCCGAAGGCACGCGATGCTGAGTTTTTAGCGCTATTGCAAGATTTGCCAGCCACAGCAATCGATGTGTTGGATGTTCCAGCTGGCGGTGGCTATTTGGCGCGCTATCTTCACTCACCTTTGCACCTCACGAGCTGTGATTTTAGCCAGGGTTTCGTTGAAACTGGCATGCCCTTGGCCAATCCACAAACTTTGCCTTATGCAGCGGATACTTTCGATGCTGTGCTGTCTTTAACCGGCTTGCACCATATTAGCTTTGAAGATCAAAATGCTTTCCTGCTTGAAAGCCATCGGGTGCTACGAAGCAAAGGTAGTTTTCTCGTGGGCGAAGTTTTACGTGGCTCGCCAGTGGATGCGTTCTTAAATGATTTTGTGCATCAAAATAATAGCCAAGGCCATAGTGGTGTTTTTTTCGATGAAGGCTTCAAAGTGCAGCTTGCCGACGCGGGATTTGAGCAAATAAGCATGTGCGTTCGCTCGTATATGTGGCAGTTTGCCAATGTGGCGAGCATGCTGTTCTACTGCAAAAATATGTTCGGCATTGATAAAGCCAGCAATAGTGAGTTAGACAGCGGTCTGCGCGAATATCTTAATTATCACCAAGCTCCAAATGGTATGGTGCAATTACCATGGCAGTTGGTTTTTTATCATGCGCAAAAAGGCTAAGTTTGCGAATTAGTCCAGTGGCAAAATATCAACCTGAAAACCTTGGCTAAATAAGCGTGCGGCGTAGGTATCTAGACTGCCAAGTCGGCCTTCACGAACCATGAAATGCTTGCCTTGTTGGAACATAGCCATGATTTCAAAGCAGTTCCTTTCAGGAAAAAGAGACTTTAAGGCCTGCTGGGTCTTTTCCGGCTGAATGTTCAGCAGATGATGGTTGGATAAAAAAACTCCGAATCGATCATGCTTTGACATATGGGCTAGCGATTTAAGTAGTGGGTTCATGAATCCACTTTAGCGCGCCTAAAAAATATTACTATCAGAATTATTCTTGGTACTCGTAGCCTTAAGGCACAGATTTCAAATCAGTTGGCAATGGCTTTGTGAGCCAACATCAACACGGCTAGCCCGCAAACAACACTGGCAAGTACATAGGAGCCAGCAACTAGATAATCGCCACGCCGTATTAAATGGAATGTTTCTAGCCCAAACGCAGAAAAAGTGGTGAAACCGCCTAGAACACCTGTGAACAAGAATAAGCGCAGGTTTGGCGAGAGCACATGGTGTTTTTCTGCAAAGGCAAACAGGGCGCCGGCGATTAAACAACCGAGTATATTCACACTGAAAGTAGGCCACGGAAATTTTTCTTGCAAGGTGTAAGGGAGCAACAAGCCAGAAAGGCCATAACGTGCGCAAGCGCCTAAGCCGCCACCGAGTGCCACCATGAGCCATGCCATCATTTTCTTGTTCCGTAATAGATTCAGCCCACGTTTTAAGGCGTGGGCTGAATAGCCAGCTTATTCTTCTTTGCCGATAAACTTATAGATGGTGGCACCTAACACACCGCCAATAATGGGAGCCACCCAGAACAACCAGAGTTGTGCTGTTGCCCAATCGCCAACATATAAAGCCACTGCGGTACTGCGCGCAGGGTTCACCGAAGTATTGGTGACAGGAATCGAGATTAAGTGAATTAAGGTTAAGCATAAACCAATCGCAATAGGCGCCAATCCAGCGGGCGCGCGCTTATCGGTAGAGCCCATGATCACAATCAAGAAGAAGGCGGTCAGCACAATTTCGGCGATTAAGGCCGCTTGCATGGAATAGCCGCCTGGTGAGTGTTCGCCATAGCCGTTGGAGGCGAAGCCGCCTGCCAAACTAAAATCAGCTTTGCCTGAAGCAATCAAATACAAGACGCCGCCAGCCGCTAGGCCGCCGAGGACTTGCGCGAAGATATAGGGCACCACATCTTTGGCAGGAAAACGACCGCCAGCCCATAAACCAATAGAAATTGCCGGATTAAGATGGCAGCCAGAGATATGTCCAATAGCAAAAGCCATGGTTAATACCGTTAAACCGAAAGCCAAGGAAACACCAACAAAACCAATGCCGAGTTCAGGAAAACCGGCCGCTAGCACCGCACTGCCGCAGCCACCAAACACTAACCAAAAGGTACCAAAAAATTCTGCCCCAAGTTTTTTCATATTTTGCTCCGAATTATTGTTTAAGTAACGCCACTGATGGGTTTAAAAAAATGGGCCGCGCCCACCAAACATACAATAAACTGACTATGGGAGTTTGTATAGTTTGAGCTTCCCCGAGCTGTCATATTTCTGTGCTTGTCTTGTACCGGCAATAGTTGATAGGCTTGTTTGCAGGAAAATGGAGAATACAATGCTGAACTGGTTTAAATCCAAGTGGCTTTTATTATTAGTAGGCATCGTTTTAGCATTTGCCAGTTATGCGCTCATTGGTTTTAAGTTGCTGCCTAAAATTATTCGCTCACAAGCCATTGAGTACGCGCAAACAGAATGGAAAAAGCCACTGACGCTTGGCGAAATCAAAGTTAACCCATTTACTTTTGAACTTGAGATGCAAGGCATTGTGCTGAGTGATCAAGGCAAACCGCTTTTGTCATTGAAGCGACTGTTTGTTGACTTCCAGGCCGCTTCCATATTCAAGCGCGCCTATGTGTTTAATACCATTTTATTGGATAAGCCCTTTGCAAGAGCGCTGATTAAACCGGATGGTTCGCTGAATCTAGCTGAATTATTACCGAAACAAAAAGATGACTCACCGATTCCAAATATTTGGGTTAGTGATTTATCTGTTCAAAACGGACAAGTTAATTTTGCTGACCATAGCCGTGAACTGAAACCTGAGAAAATCCTCTCGCCAATCACCTTTGCATTAAAGGATTTCAAAACACGAGACGAGGGCGGCGGCTTCACGCTGTCATCCGGTGCTGATGATGGTGAGCAATTTACTTGGAAAGGCAGCCTGAATTTACAGCCGGTCAGTTCGAAAGGCCAATTTTCGGTACAGGGCGTTAAAGCGATCAGTGCCTATGAATTTCTCAGTGCTGAGCTACCCTTCCAAATGACCGAAGGTAATTTTAACTTTAATGGCAATTATGATTTTGCGATTAAAGGCAAAAATGGCATGCAGCTTACCGCGAACTTGCCACTGATAAACGCTGAAAACCTGGCAATTCGTCCGAAAAATTCGGCTGAAGATTGGATACGCTTGCCTGCAATCAAAATCAGCAATACCCGCATGGATTTAGCCCAAGCACGGCTTTGGGTTGCTGAAGTGAATGTGCAAGGCATGCAGGCCAAGACTTGGCTAGAGCCCGATGGCTCGCTAAATCTTATGAGACTGACCGAACAAGGCGCCAAGCTCAAGAAGGCCTCGGCCAGTGATTGGCAAGCGGAGATTGCTAAGCTGGCTTTCAGTGGCGCTAGCATCGATCTGGAAGACCGCACCGTCAAGCCTTCCGGTAAATTCCAGCTCACAGCAACTGAATTTAGCAGCAGTGGCATTAGCCTTGATTTCAATAAGCCGTTGCAAATTCAGATGAGTAGCACCATCAATGGCGTTGCACCATTGCGCTTAGATGGCACAGTTTTGCCTTCGAATATGACGGCCAAGCTTGCCGTTGACGTTTCGAAAATGCCTATCAAGCAATTGTTAATGTATTTACCGGATTACCCAGGCATCGTTTTCACTTCGGGAGAAGTGGCTGCCAAAGGGCAAATTAAACTTGATGAAAAGGCCTATCTTGATTATGACGGTGATGCCTTGCTGACTAATTTTGTGTTGTTGGATACTAAAAACAGTACAGATTTAATGTCGCTGAGCAAAGCCACCATACAGGGCATTGCATACAAGCAATCTCCCGAGTCAATTGCCATTGATACCATCACCTTAGAGCAGCCGAAGATGGTAGTGACGGTAACACCGCAACAAACCATCAATATTATGGATTTACTTGCTAACGAAACGGCAGCTACGTCGCAATCTGGCGCAAAAGAAGCGGCGACTGATTTGCCGGTGAGTATTAAAAAAATCGTGTTTCGTTCTGGAACCATGGCTTTTGCCGATTTCTCCATTCAGCCTAATTTCAAGGCAAAAATTGAAAATTTGAATGGCAATATTCTTGATGTCTCAATGCGTGATGACGCGGTTGCGAAAATCGATTTAAATGGTTATGTCATTAATAAATTCTCGCCGGTTGTCATCAACGGCAAAACCAGTATTTTTGATGTTGAGCAAGAAACCGATATTAAAATGGCGTTCCGAAATATTGAATTGCCAGTATTTAATCCTTATTCCGGCCGCTTTGCCGGCTATGCCATTGACAAGGGTAAATTAACCACCGAGCTACACTACCGTATTAACGATAAAAAATTAGTTGCTGATCATCATGTGATTCTTGATCAACTGACTTGGGGACAAGCAACCGATAGTAAAGACAAGGTATCTTTGCCGATACGATTGGCTACTGCTTTATTGAAAGATAAAAATGGCGTGATTGATTTGAATGTGCCAGTTACCGGCTCACTTGATGATCCAAAATTTCGCATTGGACCTATTGTTTGGCAAATCATTAAAAATATTTTTGTAAAAGTAGTCAGCGCGCCATTTTCATTTATTGGCTCCCTGTTTGCCGGTGCAGAACAGGCACAATTTGTCGATTTTGAACCGGGTTCGGCACTACTGTCTGAGTCGGCACAAAAAAGTCTGCCGATATTTGCTAATGCATTGAACGAGCGGCAAGGAGTTAATCTGGATATTCCTTTTGGCACCGTGGCCGATTTGGATACGGTGGCGCTCACCGAAATTAACTTGCAAGAAGCGATTCTGAAAATGCAAAGTGGGAGCAAAAAACCGCCCGTGGCCTACGCCAAGTTAGAACCAAAGCAACAAATTGCAGTGCTTGAAGATTTGTATAAGCAGCAATTCGGCAGCAAACCCGATGTTCCAAAAGCAGAGTTAACAACCGAGCAAGAAGATGCCAGTCGAAAAGAAAAACGCAGCGCTAAAAAATCAATTGAAGTGCAATGGCTAGAGTCGCAACTCATGCCTAAATTTCAAGCCACCGATGTGCAATTAAAAGCCTTGGGCCAAAAGCGTGGCGAGGCTGTGCAAGAAGCGTTACTGAATGGCGGAACGCTTGACCCAGCGCGCGTATTTTTGACACCAAATACGCAATTAAAAGCAAGTGATGGCAAAGTTCGAATGGAATTGCAGATGAAGTAGAGGCGGTAAACGATTCGCTTTA
>JAGNUI010000084.1 GCA_017987065.1 Arenimonas sp. | reverse complement strand
ATGAAAACGGTTTAATTGACTACAACGAAGTTGAGCGTTTAGCAAAAGAGCACCAGCCGAAAATGCTCATTGGCGGTTTTTCAGCGTATTCGCAAGTGGTTGACTGGGCGCGTATGGCGGAAATTGCTAAATCGGTCGGTGCGTATTTCTTTGTGGATATGGCGCATGTGGCCGGCCTTGTAGCGGCGGGTGTGTACCCAAGCCCAATTCCACATGCCGACGTGGTGACTTCCACCACACACAAAACATTGCGTGGCCCACGTGGCGGCATAATCTTGGCGAAAGCCAACGAAGCGATTGAAAAGAAATTGCAGAGCTTGGTGTTTCCCGGTACACAAGGCGGTCCGTTGATGCACGTCATCGCTGGCAAAGCGGTAGCTTTTAAAGAAGCACTCGAGCCTGAATTCAAAGACTACCAAGTGCAAGTGGTGAAAAACGCCCAAGCGATGGCCAAAACGATTATGGCGCGCGGTTATAAAATTGTCTCAGGGGGCACCGAAAACCACTTGATGCTCATCGATATGATTGGCCGTGAAATCACCGGCAAAGATGCTGAAGCGGCTTTGGGCGCAGCGCATATCACCGTTAATAAAAACTCGGTGCCGAATGATCCGCGTTCACCGTTTGTCACCTCTGGTCTGCGCATCGGCACACCAGCGGTTACTACCCGCGGCTATAAAGAACCTGAATGTGTGGCTTTAGCGAATTGGATGTGCGATGTGCTTGATGACCATACCAATGAAGCGGTTATTGCTGGTGTGCGCGAGAACGTCACCAAACAATGCCGGCAGTTTCCGGTTTACGAATAAGCATTGCTTCTGACATGAAACTCATCGCGCGTAAACTCGAGCAAGGTGGCAAATACGACCACTTGCGAGTGGTGCGTGATGACGACAGCGAAACCAGTTGTGACATGCCTCGCCAAGGTGTGTTGCCTCACGATTTGTTGCATGCCGTGGTTGAAAGCCGGTTGCAATTTCAAGATGGTTTTTTGGGTTTAGTGAACAAAGGCGCGGATATTGCCTTTGCCGAAAAAAACTTTCGCGATTACATCGATCCAGAGCGCCATTTTGAAGTGGCGCAAGCTGAATCGGTGGTAGAAGGCTTGCAAACGCAACTTTGGGCGGGTGAGTTTGATGTTGACGCATTTTTAGCGGGTGTTTCGGGCGCATGTGCCATGCGCAAAGTGGCGGTGCCTGCGATGTTGGAAAGCGATGGATATTTGATGTTTGCTCAAGCCTTGCAATTAAATGCACAGTGGCAACAAGTTTCAGTTAAGGCAGAGTTTGTTTTGCCATTTCCTATTCCTGCTATGGATGACGCCTAATGCATTGTCCGTTCTGTAGTAATGACGATACCCGAGTGATTGATACGCGCGTGGTGGAAGAGGGTATGGCTATTCGTCGCCGTCGTGAGTGCGGAAAATGCGGTGAGCGCTACAACACCTACGAAACCGCCGAGCTGAAAATGCCGATGCTGGTGAAAAGTAATGGTCGGCGCGAAGCGTTCGAGGAAAAAAAACTGCGTACCAGTTTTGAGCGTGCGGTACAAAAAAGGCCGGTATCGAGCGAACAGATTGATGCCTGTGTGCATGCCATTATGCATCGCTTGATGCGGCATACAGATCGTGAATTACAATCGCGGCACCTTGGTATTTTAGTGATGGACGAGTTAAAAAAAGTCGATCAAGTGGCTTATGTTCGCTTCGCTTCGGTGTATCGTAAATTCCAAGACGTGGAAGATTTCAAAGAAGAAATTGAACGCTTAGTGCGCGATTTGCCGGGTCTTGCCGATGAGCAAATGCCGTTGTTGGACGACAAAAATAAACCATGAATTTTCGTATTGAACGCTGGAATGGTCAAAATGGTGCTGCTGAACAATTAGCGCGCTGGCACGTCAAAGAATGGCAGAATGTTTTTCCAGAGTGGACTGTGCAAGATGCTGTTGCAGAATTTAATACCCAATTACTATTCTCTGAATTACCTGCCACATGGCTGGCATTTAATGACGATGTGTTGATTGGCTCGATTAGCGCATTGTTGGAAGACGCAGCAGAATTAAATGATATTGCAGGCCCGTGGTTGGCCAGTTTTTACATTGCGCCTGAGTATCGTGGCAAGGGCGTTGGGCAATTGCTCATGAATGCCGCAGAACAAGCTGTTAAGAATTTCGGCTGCCAGCAATGGTATTTATTCACACCGCGTCATGAGGCGTATTACGCCAAACAGGGCTGGCAACTGCTGGAATACAGAGAGCTACATGGCGAGCAGGTGGCGGTGATGGCGCAAAAATTGACTTGACATTGTAACCTATAAGGTTACAATTAAATCCAATGATTATTAGTTTCATTCATAAGGGCTTAGAAAAGTTCTATAAAACCGGTAAGGCTTCCGGTATTACAGTTGCACATTCTCAGCGGGTTCGGTTAATTTTATCCACTTTAGATCAAGCTGAATGCCCAAATGACATGGATTTGCCAGCCCTGCGATTACATGAATTAAAAGGTACTCGCAAAGGAATTTGGTCAGTACGTGTAAATGGAAATTGGCGAATTACCTTTCGATTTGTAGGACGCGATGCTGAAATCGTAAATTATGAGGATTATCACTGATGACTATGCATAAACCTGCGCACCCAGGCGAAATTCTTAAAGCGCTTGTACTCGAAGCTCTTGAGTTAAATATTACAGAGGCTTCAGAGCATCTTAGTATTAGCCGGAAGACATTATCAAAAGTCATAAATGGTAATGGCGCTATTACGCCTGAAATGGCTTTGCGCTTAGAGCTGGCATTCAATAAGCCAACGGCTGATCATTGGTTGCGCTTACAAAATGCTTATGATCTTTGGCAAACAAGGCAAAACAAAACTCAGTTGAATGTGCAGCCATTTCAGGTCAATTTTGCTTAAAAACATAATTTGAATGAAGCTTTGCCAGTATGAATAAATGCTTTGATGTCATTCATCGCGCACTGCGGTAAAATAGCCCACACTGCCTATTTCGGAACAGCATGAAACACGCCCGTACAGATGGAATCGACCCTGCCGCACGCTCACGTTCACGCCGTCGTGCGCTTCAAGCTGTGTATGCGTGGCAATTATCACACACGCCAGTTGAAAAAGTGCTCGAGCAATTTAGCAACGAACAAGACATGGAAATTGCTGATTTGCCCTATTTTGAAGCCTTAGTTCGCGGCGTTATTCACGACCACAAAGATTTAGACCAAGCGCTGTCGATGTATGTTGATCGGCCGATGGAACAGGTTGATCCGATTGAACGCGCGGTGCTTCGCATTGCCGCTTTTGAAATGCGTGATCGTCTCGATGTGCCATATCGTGTGATTATTAATGAAGCCATCGAAATTGCCAAACGCTTTGGCTCAGACCATGGCCACACTTATGTGAACGGCGTGCTTGACCAAGCCGCAGGCCAGTGGCGCTCGGCAGAAATTAACGCCCGACGCTGATGTCTGAATTCGATTGGATTGCTTGGCTTGAAAATGAAGCCCGTCAGAAGCTTTCTACGCGCAATGATGTTTTGATTGGCATAGGCGATGACGCCGCGGTTTGTTGTGTGCCGGAAGGCATGCAGTTGGTGATTAGCACCGATACCTTAGTGGCAGGCGTGCATTTCCCAGAAGACACTGCGCCTAGTGATATTGGCTATAAATCTCTCGCGGTGAATTTAAGCGATATCGCTGCGATGGGCGCCGAGCCCTGTTGGTTTAGTTTGGCACTCACAGTGCCGGATATGCATTGGGATTGGCTGACGCAATTTTCACAAGGCTTGTTAGAATTAGCCGCTGAACATAAGCTACAACTGATTGGCGGCGACACGACACGTGGCCCGCTATCCATCACGATTACTGTGCATGGTTTGCTGCCAAAAAACCAAGCGCGTTTGCGTAGCATGGCAAAAATTGGCGATGACATTTGGCTAACCGGTAGCATCGGCGATGCCGCAGCGGCCTTAAAACAATGGCAGAGCAAACAACTGCAATCCATGAAGCTCCGTCATCGTCTGGACCGGCCAACTCCGCGCGTTTCAGTGGGCTTAGCGGTTCGCGAATACGTTCACGCCATGCTTGATGTGAGCGATGGCCTGGCGCAAGATCTTGGGCATATTTTGCGTGCTAGCCATGTTGGTGCCGAGATTGAGCTGGGTCGCTTGCCGGTATCTTCCAGTCTGCTTGATTTTTATTCAGAGGATAAGGAGCGTTGGCAATTGCAGATGGCAGGCGGTGATGATTACGAATTATGTTTTACAGCGCCGGCAGGTAATGCATTTGCTATTGAATTAGCCTTGGCCGAATGTGGCGTGAGTGGTTCAGTGATTGGCCACATCACCGAACAGACTGGTTTGCAATGCTTAACGCCTGAGGGTGAAATAATTACGCTTACACAATCTGGCTATCAACATTTTGAAGGTGCGCCAAATGTTCACTGATACAAAACTGTTGAAGCATCCCTACACGTGGATTGCACTCGGATTTGGCTCGGGGTTATCGCCGAAAGCCCCAGGCACCATTGGCTCAATTGCGGCCGCGGCGATGTGGTGGTTTTTGTATTCGGATTTGTCATTTGCCTTTCAGATCAGCTTCATCGTGTCGGGCTTTGCAATCGGCGTGATTGTTAGTAATTGGATGATTGAAAAAACCGGTATTCAAGATCCGGGCTTTATTGTTTGGGATGAATTCATTGGGCAATGGATTGCATTGTTATTATTGCCAAAAACCCTACTCTGGTATGCAATTGGCTTCGCGTTGTTTCGCCTGTTTGATATCGTTAAGCGCGGGCCAGTGGGTTGGGCCGATAAGCGCTTCAAAGGTGGCTTTGGCGTAATGTTTGATGATGTGCTTGCGGGCTTGCTGGCGTCGCTAATCGGGTATATCGCGTTGTGGTATTTGGGTTAGTAATCGAGCCTAGAAGGCTCTCCTACAAATATCTATGAACAATATGAAAGATGAATTTATAGATCCGATCTAAGCTCAATCCGGCAAAGTCTTGCCCGGGTTCAAAATATTATCTGGGTCAAATAAATTTTTGATGCCGCGCATGGCATCTAGCGTAGCGGGTGAAAATGCTTGTGACATGTACGGTCGTTTCGCTAAACCAATGCCGTGTTCGCCAGATAGCATACCGCCGAGTTTCAAGGTTTCAGTAAATAAGGCTTCGGCGCAATGTTGGGCTCGCTGGGTTTGTTCGGCATCGTTTTTCTCAAACAGGATATTAACGTGTACATTACCATTGCCAATGTGCCCAAAACAAACGATGAGCAATTGTTGTTCGGCGCTGAGTTTTTCAACGAATCGAACTAAAGCGGGAACTTGCGATACTGGCACTACCACGTCTTCATTTATTTTTCCGGTAGCCAAAGAACGCAATGCTGGCGACAGAGCCTTACGTGCCGCGAGCAACTGATTTTGTTCAGCATCGCTGTGCGCCACGGAAATATCGATACAACCATCGCCACGTGCTACTTCAGATAATTTCTGTAAAGCCTGCGGCAGTTGCTGGGTATCGCCATCGGTTTCAATCAGTAACAAAGCGCCGGCATCGGGTAAATCGGCACCACCAATATTGCGCGCTAAAGTGATGGCGGTGGCATCCATAAATTCCAGCATCGAGGGCGTGTTCGGCTGATTCATCAAACGCGCCACGGCATGCGCCGCCGATTCAACATCGCGGTATAAGGCGCGCAGCAATTGCCGAGCGGCGGGTTTTGGAGTGAGCTTGAGCGTGGCTTCCACCACCAAGGCCAAGCCGCCTTCTGAGCCAATCAGTAAACGCGAAAGATCAAAGCCTGAAGCGTTTTTTGTGGTGCTTGATCCAAATTCCACGAGTTCACCACTGCCTGTCACCGCTTTTAGTGCAAGAATGTTATCGCGCGTGGCGCCGTATTTCACCGCACGTGGCCCACCAGCATTGCAGGCAATATTGCCACCAATGGAGCAATAGGGTGACGACGTGGGATCAGGCGGCCAGAACAGCGCGAACGCTGCCAATGCATTTTGCAAATCGCCATTCAACACCCCGGGTTGCACAACGGCGATGCGGTCATCAGGCGCGATACGAAGTATTTGGTTCATACGTTCGAAACTAATCACGATGCCATTAGCCACTGGCACACTAGCACCCGTGGTGTTGGTGCCACGTCCGCGTGCGGTCAGCGGCAGTTTGAACTGTCGTGCCAGTTTTACGGCATCGAGCACCTGTTGCGTAGAGGTGGGTAACAAAACCATCGCCGGGTTTTGCCGATACGAAGAATTGTCAAAGCCATAAG
>JAGNUI010000083.1:4054-6322 GCA_017987065.1 Arenimonas sp. | reverse complement strand
CGCTTTGCCCATCCGGATTTTCAGCCCGATGAACCACTGTATTTCATAGCCGGTACACATTGGCAACATCTAACTGAGAAGCAACGTACACAATTTCAACAACAAGCATGGCGTGTGAGTGCCCAATCGGATCGTATGGGCATCCGCCTCGATAATGCGTTCAGTGGCGACAACTTCAGCCAATCCGAGTTATCAAGCGCGGTGGCATTTGGTTGTATTCAACTACCACCCGATAATTGCCCAATTATATTAACGGCCGACCGGCAAAGTACCGGCGGTTATCCGGTCATCGGCACGGTGGCCAGTGTCTCGCATTCAGGCTTGGCACAATGCAAACCTGGCGATACACTAAACTTTATGTCCATGCCACTTGAACAAGCACAACACTTACTCGCGCAACGTGATATTGAATTCACCCGTTGGCAACAGCATCTTTTATCATGGTGGCAAAACGCAAATGCTTAAAATAGATCTCAATGCTGATTTAGGTGAGCTTAGCATCGAGCACGATGCGCCATTAATGCCGTATATTTCTTCGGCAAATATTGCTTGTGGTGGGCATGCTGGCAACCCAATGCACATGACCGAGATAATGCAACTCTGCCAGCAACATCATGTGGCTATTGGTGCGCACCCTTCCTATTGGGATTGCGAACACTTTGGCCGCCGTGAACTTAACAATAGTCCAGAACAAATTTACCAGCTGATGGTTTATCAATTAGGCGCCATAAGCGCCATAGCTTCATCACAGAAGCTAGCGCTTAAACACGTCAAACCGCATGGAGCTTTATACAATCGATCTGCCGTTGATCCACTTGCTGCCGATGCTATTGCACAGGCCGTTTTTGATTGCGATCCTGCTTTGATTTTAGTCGGCTTAGCCAATTCGCAATCACTGATAAGCGCTAAAGCGAAAGGCTTACAGGTAGTTGCCGAAGGCTTTGCCGATCGTCGCTACACCGAGGAGGGTTTGTTGGTATCTCGTTTGCAAAATGATGCGATGATTGAAAACAGCGATGAAGCCATTGCACAAGTTTTAGCGATGATTCAACACGGAAAAATACTTAGCGTGTCAGGCCATCAAATTGTAATGCGCGTGCAAACAATTTGCCTGCATGGCGATGGCCCACATGCCATGGAATTTGCTCAGGCCTTGCACCATAGTTTGCAAGTAAACAACATTCATATCAATTCGGAGTATGCATGAATTACTGGCCGTTGTTAGGCGTGCTGCTGGTCTTGATTGGCTTTATGCGGCGTTGGAATCCAGTGCTGGTGGTTGTGGCCTCAGGCGCAGTCGCTGGCTTAGCCTCTGGCATGAGCCCTGCACAATTACTTATAGAATTTGGCGAAGGTTTTACCAAGAATCGTTATTTATTAATCATCATCCTTACCCTGCCCGTGCTAGGCGCCTTAGAACGTGCCGGCTTGCGCGAACATGCACAAAACTGGATAGCTCAGAAAAAAAAGCTTACCGTTGGCCGACTGCTAACTTTATATTTAGCCGTTCGGCAGATAACAGCGGCCATTGGTTTAACCAGCCTTGGCGGCCAAGCCCAAACGGTTCGTCCGTTATTAGCACCAATGGCGGAAGGTGCTGCGCAGGCCCAATATGGCAAGCTCGGTGCAAACAGCACGGAAAAAATTCGCGCGATGTCAGCGGCAACCGATAACGTTGGATTATTTTTTGGCGAAGATATTTTCCTAGCCTTTGGCGCGGTGTTATTAATCCAAGGCGTGTATGCCGATAACAACATTTTACTTGAACCGATTAACATTGCTCTGTGGGGCATACCCACAGCAATCTGTGCCTTTGTGATTCACGCCTGGCGCATCAAACGTTTCGATAGCCATTTGCCGCGTCTAATTGCGCAAGAACGTCAAAGCAAAGACACTTAAGATGTTGACGCTCACGCATATCTATTGGCTTACCGGCGCTTATTTGGCATATATCACGTGGCAAAGTGCATGCGATAAAAGCAACTCACGACGCATGGGTACTTCTAGCTTTTGGGGCTTGTTATCAATTGCTTTTTTATTTGGCGATACAATTCCATCTATGATCATGGGCGTCATGGTTTTAGCCATAGCGACACTCGCGGCCAGCGGCGCTATTGCACGCGGCAGTTATTCCGATGTGAGTTCAGCGCAACGCCAATCAAGCGCATTAAAATTCGGTCACCAATTATTTATACCAGCACTGATGATTCCGCTAGTGACTTTGTTTAGCGCGTTATTACTGAGCAAAATTAAAATAAGCAGCATACC
>JAGNUI010000083.1:0-3954 GCA_017987065.1 Arenimonas sp. | reverse complement strand
GGCTTCGAACCCTTCGGCGGCGAACGCATCAACCCATCGTGGCAAGTGGCGCAAGCACTGCATGGCAGGAAATTCGGAAACCATCTGGTGCATGCCTATTGCTTACCAACGGCATTTGGTGATTCATTACAGCTGCTGAAAAATTTAATAGCATTACATCAGCCGGAACTGGTTTTATGTATTGGCCAAGCTGCCGGGCGAAGCAGTATCAGTCTTGAGCGCATCGCTATTAATATTGATGATGCACGCATAGCTGATAATCTCGGTGCACAGCCTATTGATGTGGCAGTCATTGCAGGCGCGCCGGCCGCCTATTTCAGCACTTTGCCTATCAAAGCCATTGTGCGTGATTTGCACTCTGCAGGTATTCCAGCAGAAATCTCAAATACAGCGGGGACTTTCGTCTGTAATCATGTGTTTTATGGTTTGATGCATCACGTGGTCGCAATGGCCAACATTAAAGCAGGCTTTGTACATATTCCATTTTTGCCAGAGCAAGCAATCCATCATAAAAATGCGCCGAGTATGGCATTAGCTGATTTAATTCATGGCACGGCTATTATTATGCAAAGCGCAATAGCGAACACGAGTGATATCAGCATTTCTGGCGGTTTAGAATGCTAATAAAAATGGCCCAATGGGCCATTTTTTACATCAAAAACATGATTGAAATTATGCTTTTGGCGCAGCTTTTTTAGCGGGTGCTTTTTTAGCAGGAGCTGCTTTTTTCACCGCTTCTTTCTTTACAGCCACAACCACAGCTTCTTTTTTTGCTGTGTTGGCACGAGCATTGCCATAGCTAGAAATGCTACGTTTGCCTTTAGTTGTTTTACGATCGCCTCTACCCATGTTTGAATTCCTTCTTAATAATTGCTGTATAGAGTACCATTAGCGCCGCATTACACCAAGCTTTTAATGCGCATGATGGCAAGTAGCGTCATGTACGTGACCATGATTCAAGCGTAAATTGATGAGGTGCGCCACAGCAATCAAGGTGCCACCCATACTCATCACTACCGCATGAGGAACAATGGATTCATGAATAGCAGGGACTAATACGCCCATCCAGACCAATGCTAAGCCTGGAACCAAGAACAATAAGGCCCGATAAATGCGATGGCGCTGATAGCCCATCCATAAACTGACCAAGCCTAATAGTGTGGCAAAACAGACGAATGCCCACTCAAAACCGCTCCAGGCTAGAAAACCAATACCTAAAGCCGGCAAGATAGCAATCAATAAGGGCAACAAAGCACAATGCAGCGCACAAAGCACCGAGGCCGCACTTCCAAATTTATCTATAAATTGACGAAACTTCATAAACAAGCGCTTTTTACGATTCGAGTTATAGTATAACATTTCTAGTGGCATCCACCCAAAATCAATTGTCATTAGGTAGCTATGCGATACTAAGGACATGGAATTACAACTTATTGGTTTCTTGAGTAACTTGGCAAAAGCCATGCATGCCAGTGGCTCAAACGCCCTTGAATTAGAACGAATTGTTCAACAATTGGGCCTTCGATTTGGCGTAGAAGCACACTGTTATGCCCTGCCCACGATGTTGACGATTACTCTAGAAACTGAACAGCATGGCCAACATTCCAAATTAGTCCGCTTGCCATCCTACGATTACAACATGCAGCGCTTGATTGCACTCAAGGATCTGATACGCAAACTTAATTCGCTACAACAGCTGTCAGAAGCCGAACAACAGCTACAAACCATCATGCACTCGGCATCGCCCTGGAAACCTTGGCATATGGTCCTGAGCGGCTTAGTCTTGTCCAGCTGCATCGCTTTGCTTTTAGGTGGCGCATTGCCTGAAATGATCGTTGCCGGCACGGTTGGGTTTTTATTTGTTTTGCTTTATCTCATTCTCGGCAAATTTCCCAGCCTGAGCCATATCATGCCGGTGTTATTGTGCACATTTGCCGCATTATGCACGTATGCCATCAGTGTCTTTGTGCCCATTACCTCGGCATTTGTGGTTATCTTAGCCAGCATCGTATTGATGTTGCCTGGCTTTACCATCACCATTGCCATGATTGAACTGGCGACCGGCAATTTAATGGCCGGCACGGGGCGCTTATCTGGCGCGTTTATCTTATTGCTGATGATGGCCGCCGGCGTTGCCATTGGCACCAAAGTGGGCACGCAATGGTTGGATTATCAAACATTAAACAGCCTCGATAAATTACCCGATTGGACGGTATGGCCCTGTGTCGCTCTATTGGGTGCAACGTTGATGGTGTTCTTGCAAGCCCCCCTGCGCTCATTGCACACCATGGTAGGCGCATGCCTGCTGGCATTCGCTGTTTCAACGACCGTAGCACTGTGGTTTGGCCCAGCCACAGGCGCCTTCACTGGCGCCTTTAGCGTGGCAATGGCGGGGCAATTTTATCAACGCTTTAGTGGCGAACCTGGCATTCTGATTCAAATTCCAGGCCTGATTACGCTAGTGCCTGGCTCCGTTGGATTTAAAGGCCTGCATGCACTGATGGAACAAGATAATCTTGCTGGCATTAGCACCATCACCAATATGGTTATTACTGGCGCAGCTTTAGTCATTGGCACTTTATTAGCCAATAGTCTTGCTGTAACACGCGTTAACCGCGATGCAAATTTTGAAGCGGAAAAGGAAAGTTAAATGTCTAATTACACGTTGTTTATTGCCAATAAAAACTACTCTTCATGGTCTTTGCGGCCTTGGATTTTAATGGCCGAATTGGGCATTGATTTTAAGGAAGTATTAAGCCCATTTGAAATCAGTAATCACGCTAACTTTAAACAGTTTTCACCCAATGCCAAAGTGCCTTGTTTGCATGATGGTGATTTGAGAATTTGGGATTCATTGGCCATTATTGAATATCTAGCTGAAACAAACCCAAAGGTCTGGCCCGAAAATACCCAAGCTCGGGCGTGGGCGCGCTCAGCCAGCGCCGAAATGCATTCGGGATTCAACGCACTGCGAAACCAGTGCTCGATGAATTGTGGCTTACGTCTAAAACTACATCACTTGTCAGAGAATTTACTGGCCGATCTGCAACGGATTGATGAACTTTGGACTGACGGTTTATCGCGTTTTGGTGGCCCCTATTTGGCCGGCAATCACTTTACAGCCGTTGACGCCTTTTACGCGCCAGTGGTGTTTCGCATTCAATCGTACAATTTGCCATTAAGTGCAACTGTTTTGGACTATTGCAACCGGATTATTGACTTGAAGAGCATGCAACAGTGGTATCAAGCCGCATTGCTTGAGCCATGGCGAGAAGTGAGTCACGAGCAAGAGGTCTTATCGCAGGCCGAATTACTTTTTGATTATCGAAGCTAATGACTTTCGGCATTTCACTACCGCTATTTATAAGCGTATGGTGTAATGAAACAATCAAAATCCAGATCGAGGAATAAAACATGAGCGATTCAATTTCAAACAATAACGATAATAATAAATGGGCGGGTGGCGTGCATGTTGCGGCATTTTTAATGGCGCTATTTACCAGCTGGGGCGCTGGTATTGGCGGTATGCTTGCTGCATTTGTTGTTTGGGTTGTCAAAAAGGATGAATCTGATTTCATCCGGCAAAATGCCGCGGAGGCATTTAATTTCAATTTCAGTATGTTTATCTATGCCGCAGCGGGGCTATTATTTGCTATTTTCACATTGGGTATTGGTTTAATTATTATCATCCCACTAGCCATTGTATTAGCCGTAGTTTGGCTATGGTGCACCATACAAGCGGCGCGCGCTGGCTTTGACGGTGAGCTGTATCATTATCCACTCAGCATAAAACTACTGAGCTAAATTGCGTGCTACAAATTTATGAAAAACGCCGAATGATTCGGCGTTTTTTTATGGCACTATTTTCGCAGCACATTGTTTACAAATACCATGCACTTCCAAAACTTGCGCACGGGTTTTAAAACCGAGCGCTTTCGCCTTTTGGTTTAAATT
>JAGNUI010000082.1 GCA_017987065.1 Arenimonas sp. | reverse complement strand
CCGATAATGAAGTTGCTCGAATTGATGATTTAAATCTACAAGCAAAGTGGCTTGGAAATCGCTTGTCCGGAAAAGTTAGTGCCAGATTGAAGCAAAATGGTTTTATTGAGGGCGAAATTAATACCGGCTTTACGGATACCTCAAAGCTTACCGGTAAGTTAAAAGTGCAAATGGTTAACCTTGAATGGTTAGAACTTTTTTCCTTGGATATTGCGCAACCCACCGGGCAAATAACCGGCGAAGTTGAGCTCGCTGGTACGCGTGGTGAGCCAATAATTAATGGATCATACGTATTGAAGGATTTAAGTTTTCAAATCCCAGAGTTGGGATTGAAATTAACTGATGGGCAGATAACGGCTAAAAGTAGCAATAATCTAGCGCTTCTGATTAAAGGCTCAATCAATTCTGGGCAAGGTAAAATGCTCATCACTGGTCTTTGGGATCCAGCGGATCAATTGCCACAGCCGATTAATCTGCGCTTACGTGCTAAAGAATTTAGCATTGCAGATACCCCGGATTTACAGTTGATAGCCAATAGTGATTTGATTCTGACTTATGAACAAGGCATTTATTCGCTTGATGGCAGCATGGATATAATTAAGGGAATGATCAAACTCGAGAATATCAGTACCAGTATCAGTATTTCAAATGATGTAGTGGTAGTAGATGCGGTGCCTGAAAAAATTAATAGAAACTTACTTAGGCTAAATTTAAATTTACAAGTCAGTGCTAATGATCAACTCGCCGTTAAAGGCTTTGGCATTGATGGTTTTGCATCAGGCAAATTACTGGTAAAGAGCCCCTACAATAGCCCTACAAAACTAACAGGAAGCTTGAGTTTAATTGGTAAGTATGCTGCTTACGGACAAAATCTTCGGATTAAACGCGGTAATCTTTATTTTAATAATGATTTGGTTTCCTCGCCGCGCTTGGATATTTTGACCGAGCGATTTATCGAAGATGAAAATATAACCGTTGGATTGGAAATAACAGGTTCTGCAGCTAATCCGAAAACTCGAGTGGTATCAAACCCTGCAATGTCATCCTCAGATGCACTTTCCTGGTTACTTTTCGGTAGAGCACTAGACTCGGTTAGTGCCGGTCAGGCGCAATCGATTAACGCAAAATCCATGGCTTTAAACGCTGGCGGCAGCATGTTGGTAGGTACATTGGGCAGCTATATTGGGCTAGATCAGGCATCTATCTCAAAAACTCGTGCATTAGGCGATTCAACCCTGACCATAGGCGAACAAATATCTCCTAAGTTTTTCGTTAGTTATGGCGTTTCTTTGCTGGGTATTGGGCAAGTAATTACCTTAAAATATCTTCTGTTCAAAGGCTTGGATATAACCATTGATACCGAACAAACACAGGCTCATCAACAATCTTCTGCAGCCTTAAATTGGCGCAAATGATGATCGCCATAAATACTTATGAGCAAAGTATTCGGCTCAGCGTTGCGCCGATGATGGATTGGACTGATCGGCATTGTCGTGTTTTCCATCGATTGTTAGCACCGAATGCGCGTTTATATACCGAAATGGTGCATGCCCAAGCGGTAATCTATGGCGATCGTGAACGCTTATTAGGCTTTGATGCCAGTGAGCATCCATTGGCATTGCAATTGGGCGGAAGCGATGCTGAGCATTTAGCTCAAGCTTGCAAAATTGCCGAGGATTATGGCTACGATGAGGTTAATCTCAATGTGGGCTGCCCATCTGATCGCGTTCAAGCGGGTCGTTTTGGGGCTTGTTTGATGAAAGAACCAACGGTCGTTGCAGCGTGCATACAGTCGATGCAACAGGCTGTTAGCATTCCTGTTACGGTGAAATGTCGTTTAGGTGTTGACGAACATGAAGATTACGATTATTTCTTAGAATTTATTGATGCGGTTGCCCAAGTAGGTTGCCGCGAATTTATCGTACATGCTCGCAAGGCATGGCTCAATGGTTTAAGCCCGAAAGAAAATCGAGAAATACCCCCTTTACGCTACGATTGGGTTTATCGTTTAAAAGCCGAGCGGCCTGAACTACGCATTGTGCTCAATGGCGGTTTACGTGAGGTTGAACAGTGTTTTGATGCATTAAATTTAGTGGATGGCGTGATGATTGGGCGCGCAGCCTTTCAAGAGCCTTATCAGTTGCATTTGATGCAAGTAGCCTTATTCAACACAGCGCTTATGTCGCGTAGTGAATTGCTCCTGCAAATGGAACCTTATGTGCGTGATCAATTACAGAAAGGTGTGGCATTAAAACACATCAGCAAATGTCTGCTAGGCCTATTCCATGCGCAAGCAGGTGGGCGTTTATTTCGACAAGTGCTTAGCGAATTCGCGCCTAAAGCCAATGCCGATTGGTCGGTAATTCTCCAAGCGCTTAAAACAACCCAGATGGATTATCCGCAATGATTACTCGCAACGCCGATGCCTTTTTTAGTTTTGCAAAAACCCTGGATACGCAGTTTAGCCCCGCTGTTGCAAATGCGGTGTTTTTGGTAAGCCCGATTGGTTTTGCCTTGGCCGAACAATCTGCCTGTGATAACCGTTACATGAAAATGGAACAAGCGGTTGATCAACAGCAGGCCATCATGGAACATCAGCATTTGCAAAGTAAATTGCGCGCGCATTGCCCAGTGATATGTTTTCCAGGCGATTCTTTGATGCCGGATTCCGTTTTTCCTAATAATGTATTTGCTACGGCAAAGGGAAAATTAATTATTGGCCATATGCGGCATCCTATCCGGCAACAAGAGGCATTGCGCACTGATATCCGGCGTTTTCTGACTTCAGTGGCAGGTTACCAGGAAATCGATCTAAGCACGCAACCAGGTGTTTGTGAACTCACCGGATCGCTCATCATCGATCGTGCTCGTGGTATTGGGTTTTGTGGCTTGAGTGAGCGTTGTGATGAACAAGGTGCTCGTGCGATGCATGAAGCGTTTGGTTTGCGCGCCACGTTCATTTTTGATTTAGCCGAAACGGAATACCATACCAATGTAGTGCTCAGTGTTCTAGCATCTCGCGCCATTGTAATTGCCCCAAGTGGCTTTAAGGATGAAGCGGTTGCGAATGCCATCACTGCATTTTATAGCCCGAATGTCGTTGAGCTATCAGATTCTCAGAAAAGTGATTATGCTGGCAACTGTATTGCGTTAAGCAATCAGATGATTTGTATGAGTCAGCGTGCGAAAGAGAGTTTAACGGTAGAACAAATATATCAATTTCAACAAATGGATTTTATGGTGGATGGAATTGCTATGCCTATGCTGGAAAAGGCTGGCGGTTCATTACGTTGCTGCGTTGCAGAGTTGTATTGAGATTGTTCATAACTAATTCACCTTCACCGTGTAAAATAACTTTTATTTAACGATAGCCTCGGTTTTGAACTCATACTTATGAAAATATTCTGGGCACATTTCATTTTATTCGGTTTATTTGGATCGACGTGTTATGCGCAAACTTCCAAACCTGAACCCAAAAAAACGCCCTACGTCAGTATTCCTATCACTAAACCAATCTATACTAGGCCGGTAGCACGTAAGTCGGTTACGGTGACTCAAGTTGAAAAACAAACCGGTGGCACAGTGATTGGCGCTAATCCGGTTAATGTCCAAGGTCGGCAGCTGAACCAAATTAAAGTTTTAATGCCAAATGGCCGAGTCATTATTCCTAAGCAATTATTTGACGAAAATGGCCGTTCAGTAGAAACTGTTATAGATGTCGAACGGGCTCCTGAAATTGAGCCCAATTTCGCAGACGATTAAACGCACTTAATGAATATAAATAAGGATGTGTTATGCGTATTTTGCTAGTGGAAGACGAAGCGCCGTTACGGGAAACATTAGCAGCACGTCTAAAGCGCGAAGGGTTTGCCGTAGATACCGCCAGTGATGGTGAAGAAGCCTTATTTCATGGCAAAGAAATTCCCTTTGATATTGCAGTCATTGATTTAGGGCTGCCAAAAGTCTCAGGCATGGAAGTCGTTAAAGGCTTGCGAGATTCCGGACAAAAGTATCCAATCCTTATTCTCACTGCACGCTCAAGTTGGCAAGATAAAGTGGAAGGCTTAAAGCATGGCGCCGATGATTATTTAGTCAAACCTTTCCATGTTGAAGAGCTATTAGCACGAATCAATGCTTTATTGCGAAGAGCTGCTGGCTGGAGTAAGCCAAGCTTAGAGTGTGGTCCGGTTAAGCTTGATTTAGCGGCGCAGAAAGTAACGATCCACGATATCGCTGCTGATTTAACCAGCTATGAGTACAAAGTGCTTGAGTATTTGATGTTGCACGCCGGTGAATTGGTCTCAAAAGCCGATTTAACCGAACACATTTATCAGCAGGATTTTGATCGCGATTCCAACGTATTGGAAGTGTTTGTTGGCAGGTTACGTAAAAAACTTGACCCAGACGGTTCACTTAAGCCGATTGAAACGGTTCGTGGCAGAGGCTATCGCTTCGCTATTGCTCGTAACGAATAAACTGTTCGAAGCTAAAGCATGATCACCACACGACGCGCACTATCACTGCATGCGCGTCAGCTAATTGCGGCCAGTTTAGGCTTGATTGCATTTTTAGGGCTAACCGGAATTTCGCTCGACCAAGCGTTCCAAAGTTCATTGGTTAATAGTCTTGAGCAACGCATGGCTAGTTATGCCAAAGTATTCTGGAATGAGGTGGAATTCGATTCTCAGGGCTTGATTATAGGCAAGCGCATTGATTTGCCTGACGCGCGTTTAAAAGCTTATCGCGGCGGCTTATACGCGCAAATTACCGGTCAGCACAACAGTTGGCAATCTACCAAAATATCAAACTCACTGTTTAGCTTGCCGAAATTATCGATTGGCAAATTGGGCGATTCGGATCAATTTAATGGCCCGGTTAATCTTGCGATTAGTGAAGATTTAAGTATCAATGCTTATCAATATACTGCCACCAAAGAGTTGCCGACTGAAAATGGTCCGCAACTTTTGAGCTTACGCATTTACCAAGATGAAAACGAAATTTTCAGGCAAATTGCAGAGTTTAGAAGAGCAATTTGGGGGTATTTAGGGTTTGCTGGATTATTGCTGGTTTTGGCGCAGATTTTTATACTGCGCTGGAGCTTGCAACCACTGAGAACACTCGAGCACGATATGCAGGCCTTGCAACTTGGTAAACAGCCACGTCTGGTTAAAGCCTATCCGTTGGAGTTAAAGCCGATTGCCAACAGTATTAATGCGCTAATCGATAGCGAACGTAGCAATCTTGAGCTCAGTCGAAATACCTTAGCTGATTTAGCGCACAGCCTGAAAACGCCATTGGCAGTGTTGCAGACGCAAAGCGAGAATATTACCGATCAACAAGAATTTATGCGTGAAGTTGAAACACAATTGTTGCGCATGAATGACATCGTTTCCTATCAGCTTTCTAGAGCGTCGCGGGCCGGGCATACCTTGTATTCTGCACCGATAGATATTCTGCCGCATGCCGAAGGCATCGTAAAAAGCCTTGAAAAAATTTATGCCTCGAAAGGTGTTTATTGTGAATTTGAAATTGATCAAAAATCACAATTTTCTGGCGAATTGGGCGATTTGCAGGAGTTATTAGGAAACTTCCTTGAAAATGCGTTTAAGTGGGCAAACAAGCGTGTGCTATTAACCATACACCCGGTTTTTGTGCATGGCGCTAAACGGCCTGGCCTATTTATTTCGATTGAAGATGATGGCACTGGCATTGCTGCGGAAGACATCAATAAAATTCTGCAACGGGGTGTACGTGGCGATGAGCGTGTGCAAGGCCATGGCATTGGGCTTGCGATTGTGCAAGATATTATTAGTTCTTATCATGGTGAGCTGCAAGTGAATCGATCCGAGGAATTGGGCGGCGCTCGGTTTACAATCAACTTGCCATGTTTGACGTAATGAAACCAATTCAGATCACAAAAGAGCAAAAAATGGTTGCAAGAATCTTTAATGTGCATTAAAAATGGTTTTTGACTTTTCGCATCGTTAAACTATAAAACTAATGAACGCTACGCCATTTGATGTTAATAGCCCTTTGATACGAGCGCCGATGTTGCGTCGCGCACTTATTTCAGGTGCTCGCAGAGTTATTGCGCAACGGGATTGGTTAAATAAAATAAATGTATTTCCGGTGCCTGATGGCGATACCGGCAGCAATATGGCGTTTACCTTGGGCAGTATTTTGACGGGCGCGCTGAATCGAAAAGCCAGTAGCACTGGCGAGTTATTGCGCCGAGTTAGTGAGCATGCCATCGATGGGTCGCGGGGTAATTCCGGCGCCATTTTGGCGCAATTTTTTACCGGCATTTCAGAGCGTATTGGTTCAAACACAGTCACCAGTTTAGAGCAGATGAGCCAGGCTGTGC
>JAGNUI010000081.1 GCA_017987065.1 Arenimonas sp. | reverse complement strand
CATGTACGTTGACGGATTTGTAACCCCTGTTAAAAAAGACAAAATGGCTGATTACAAAAAAATGGCTAGGGCCTGTGGCAAGATTTGGAAAGAATATGGCGCACTGCAATACATGGAGGCCGTCGCCGATGATGTGCCTAATGGCAAACGCACCTCATTTCCGCGATCAGTGAAACTGCAAGACGACGAAGTGGTGGTATTTTCGTATGTGTTGTATATGAATCGAAAAGAACGTGACCGTATTATGGCTGCCGTAATGGGTGATAAACGTTTAGCTAAATTTATGGATCCGAAAACATTTCCATTTGATGGTAAACGCATGTTCTGGGGCGGCTTTAAAGAAATCGTCAGTTTCTGATTTTTCATATCATCGCAAATAATATGGTGCCTTTTTTCCACTACGCTTAGGAGTGTTCTATGTTGCAAGCCGGCTTAATGATGGATCGCCCACTTTTGGTTTCTAGCGTCATCGAACATAGCGCAGCTCAATTCGGTGATGTTGAAATCGTTTCCCGCGAAACGCACGGACCTTTGTTCCGTTACTCCTATGCACAATGCGCCATGCGCTCCCGAAAACTAGCCAATGCGCTTGCCGCACTTGGCTTACAGGCAGGAGATGTGGTCGGTTCAATTGCCTGGAACAATCACCGGCATATGGAAGCGTATTACGGCGTGTCAGGAAGTGGCATGGTGATGCACACTTGCAACCCGCGCCTGCAGCCACAGCAGCTGATCTACATCATTAATCACGCCGAAGATGCAGCCGTGTTATTCGATGCCACATTCGCACCGCTGATCAAGGGCATTGCAGCACATTGCCCGAACGTTAAAGCCTGGATCTGCATGAGCGATAACGCCAATATGCCTGCCGTTGATGGGGTTAATAACGTCATCTGTTACGAAGATTTGATTGCGCCACACAGTGAGCAATTCGTATGGCCCGAGTTCGACGAACGCACTGGTGCGGCCTTGTGTTACACCTCAGGAACGACCGGCAATCCAAAAGGCGTGTTGTACTCGCATCGTGCAATTGTCTTGAATGCCATGTCGGGATGTATGCCTAGTGGATTGTCGTTATCAACCAAAGCAACAATACTGCCAGTAGTACCTATGTTTCACATCAACGCATGGTGCATTCCGTATGCCGCAACCATGTCTGGCGCACGATTAGTATTACCGGGACCGAGACTCGACGGTGCCAGTTTATATGAGCTGATGGAAACCGAACGCGTAACAGTCAGTGCTGGCGTGCCAACTATCTGGATGGCGCTTATGCAACATGTTGAGCAACACAAATTACGCTTTAGCAGCATGCATCTAACCGTGGTGGGCGGCTCTGCTATGCCATTGTCATTGATTAGTAAATTTTCAGACGACTATGGCGTTGAAGTTCGACACGGCTGGGGTATGACTGAAACTACCGCTGCAGCCACTTTCAGTAGTTTAACCAGTAAAGATATGTCATTAGCGCAAGCAGAGCAGCATGCCATCATAGCGCGGCAAGGTAAATCGATATTCGGATCTGAAATTAAAATTGTGGATGAATCGGGTACTACACTACCCCGTGACGGCGTTTCTCAGGGCGAATTGTTGGTTCGTGGGCACTCGGTAATTTCCAGCTACTTTAAATCTGATAATTCAGCACTTGTAGATGGATGGTTTCCAACGGGTGATATTGCCAGCATCGATGCCACTGGCCTTATGCAAATACGTGATCGCACCAAAGATGTAATTAAATCCGGTGGCGAATGGATTAGCTCTATAGATATTGAAAATGCCGTCATGGCTCACCCGTCAGTAGCAATGGCCGCAGTAATCGGCGTGCCACACCCCAAGTGGGATGAGCGCCCGCTGTTGCTGATTGTGCCAACACCGAATTGCACACCGACGCGCGATGAACTGCTTGCATTCTTAGCTGAACAGATAGCCAAGTGGTGGCTACCTGATGATGTGATATTTGTTGATAGCTTGCCGGTTGGCGGCACCGGCAAGGTGCAAAAAAATGAGCTACGACAAAAATATGGCAGCATATTCACTTGAGTCTCAATACTATTTTTTACAGCGTCAATAATATTCACGCGCCCATATTTTTTACAGGAATCCTCGCATGAAGCGCATTTTTTTTGCTTTGTTGTTATCGATGATCTACACACAACACATCGAAGCTGCAATACCAGCCGCTCCCAATCGACAGGAAGGCGAAGGCCCATACACACAATTGATACTGCGTGGCGTTACCGTTATTGACGGTACTGGCGCACCGGCTTATGGTCCTGCTGATGTGGTGATTGAAGGCAATCGCATTGTCAATGTGGTAGTAGTAGGTAGTGCCAATTCGCCAATCAAAGAAGATGGCAGACCGAAATTAAAAGCCGGTGGTCGCGAAATCAATCTGTTCGGTAAATATGTGATGCCGGGTCTTATTGATATGCATGGCCACATTGGCGGCGAAGAACAAGGCACGCCGGCCGAATACGTGTATAAACTTTGGTTAGGTCATGGCATCACCAGCATCCGTGACCCGGGTTGTGGCAATGGCATCGATTTTTGTGCCAGTGAAAAAGCACGCAGCGCAGCCAATCAAATTACCGCACCACGTATTTATCCGTATGTATTTTTCGGTATGGGCCGCAACACGCCGTTCACAGCACCCGAACAAGCCAGGCAATGGGTACGCGAAATGAAAGGCAAAGGCGCCATTGGCATTAAGTGTTTCGGCTATCGGCCCGACATTCTCGAAGCGGCATTAGATGAAGTGAAAAAACAAGGCATGCGCAGCATCTGCCATCACGCACAAACCGACGTTGCGCGGGTAAACGTATTGACTACAGCGCGTTGGGGCTTGAATGGCATGGAACATTGGTATGGATTACCGGAAGCCATGTTTGAAGACCAAACCGTGCAACAGTATCCAGCCGATTACAACTACATGAACGAAGCCCAGCGCTTTGGGCAAGCCGGCCGTTTATGGGCGCAAGCCGCAGCGCCTGGCTCTGATAAATGGAATGCTGTTCGTGATGAATTGATTAAACTCGATTTCACCATTGATCCAACGATGACCATTTACCTAGCCAGCCGGGATTTTATGCGCGCACGCCGTGCCGATTGGCACGATGAATACACCCTACCCTCACTGTGGAGTTTCTTCGAACCGAATCGTGACAATCACGGTAGTTTTTTCTACGACTGGGGCACGGAAGATGAGGTGGCATGGCGCAAAAATTACCAGTTATGGATGGCGTTTATCAATGATTACAAAAACCACGGTGGTCGCGTTACCGTGGGCAGTGATTCCGGTTACATCTATCAAATTTATGGATTCGGCACCATTCAAGAATTGGAACTGTTCCGCGAAGCCGGTTTTCATCCTCTCGAGGTGATGCGCAGTGCCACACTCTATGGCGCGCAAGCACTCGGCGCCAGCGCATCGATTGGCTCGATTGAACCCGGTAAATTAGCTGACTTAGCGGTGTTGTCGGAAAATCCATTAGCGAATTTCAAAGTCTTGTATGGCACTGGCCATATTAAATTAGGCGAAGACGGAAAGCCGCATCGCGTGGGTGGCGTGGATTACACTATTAAAGACGGCATCATTTACGATGCCAAAGCCTTACGCGCCGATGTGCGCAAAATGGTTGCCGACGACAAAGCAAAACGTGGTTTAAAGGAGCTACCCCAATTATGAGTAATACAGGAATACGCCATCTAAAATTATTTCACTACCCCGCCACTCGCAGTGCACGCGTGAAATGGATTTTGCATGAAGCAGTGGGTGAGGCTTTCGAAACTGTAGCAATTGATTTGTATGCTGGCGTGCAATACAGCGATGAATTTATCGCCAAAAATCCGAATCATAATGTGCCAGTACTCGATATTGAATTCAATGACGGCAGTGCCATGACCATGCTGGAAAGCGCAGCGATGGTGGCATTCTTAGCAGATGCCTACCCAGAGCAACATTTAGCGCCCACACCAGGCGCATCACGGGAGCGTGCCGATTATTTACAAATGTTGCTTTTCGGTGCAAGCACTATGGACATGATGCTTTGGCAGATTCGCATCCATGAGCACGTGTTGCCAAAAGCCGAGCGCGATGAACGCACGGTGGCGCGTTATCGAAATAAATTCATGTCTGAAGTAGAGCCGCAACTCGCTGCACGATTAGCTAATGGCGGTTTTATCTGTGGTGAGACATTCACTGCCGCTGATTGCGTGATTGGCCATAATGTGACGTGGGCGCGTGGTTACGGCCTATGCCAAGATGAAATTTTCCGCGCTTATTTGTCACGCATTTCAAAACGACCCGCCTTTCGCGCCGCCTTTGCCGATGCCGCTAACTTTAATCCGCAACCACCTAAAGTACCCGGCAGCGGAAAAGTCACCTTCAATGGTTAAACCGCTTACTTAATACGAGTTACCATCGCTCTGGGCAAATTTTCATCGTCGAATTGGAAATACCATTTCCCGACCAAACTGATGCCGACATAAACAGCGGGATCACTTAGCGGCTTGGGTAATTTGCCACTACTTTTATTCACTTGCCATTGCTGGCCATTTTCCAAAGTAAACACCGTGCCGGTTTGCCAACCACTGAATGTTCCAATGATTCGGCTTTTGAAGGGCTCGTTACTTAGAACAGGCACAGCCATTGGCGCAACGGGTGCTGAGGCTTTAACTTCTTCTGTATTTTTTTCTACAGCCACCGCAACCGCTTGCGAAGTTTGCTCTTGCAAGAGTTGATTGAGCAATGCCAATTGTTTGGCGCTCAAGGTATTTAAACCGGTCGCTTGCATTTGCTCTGCTGTGAGGCGTTTCTCAAGTGGCACATTCGAAGTTTGTGCAATAGCGCTAAGGCTTACTACCACCAACATCAACGCCAATCCCATAGATTTTATAAACATAACCAACACCTCTTTTGCAATGTGACAAGAATATGTCATTTATGTGACGGTTGTGTGACATGGCATAAAAGTTGGGTGCGCTTTCAATAAATTTTATGATGACCCACGCATTTTTGTCGGTAATTCCCCAATAAATAACCATCAAAATAAAACTATACCATCGACAAATTTAAACCCTTTTCTTTCTAACACTCAACTGTAATTTCATAGCCGACATCGGCATGCCTCCAGTTCTGTGGCTTACTTCATATTACTACTTAAGCCCTGGCCATAAATGACCAGAGGCATCCATACGTAACAACTGAAGCGCTCGAAGTTTCTGCATATCGCGGTCACGCGTTCTAGAAGTTTTCTTCTCATACATAGCAATGAACCAAGGCTGTTTCTGTATATCAGTCCACCTTACCGGACGCCCCGTATCAAGCACATTGTGCACAATGGCCCACTGACGTTTGTTTATTTCACCGGATCGCATATGATGCGAAAGCTCTGCTTGCAATAGCACAACCTTAACCATAGCATTAACCCGTTCATGCAAACGCTCAATAACAGGCAACATCCCATCTAAATGGAATTTGACGAAATCTTGGTTTGGATTGGATCTAATCTTCTCCGCTGACTTCCTGCACGTATTAAACAACGTGAAATACAGGTCAATATTTTCTAGGTAATATCGGGATAGTGCGAAAGGCGCGTAACGATAGCCTGCTTGCCTTAGCAATGTCGCCTCGATAACCCGACCAGTACGACCATTGCCATCCCAAAAAGGATGTATGCACTCAAAATAAAAATGCACCAGTGGCGCACGAATCAATGCAGGAATATTTGCATGGACCAATGATATATGCCATTCAACAAGACCCTGCAATAGTTTGATGATATCTCCGCGATATTGTGGCGGCTTGTATCGTCCTCCATGCTCGGCATTGCCAACGTAAGTAATGCGATTTCTAGGATTGTCGCGAATCAATCCTGGCTTGTTATCTGCATGCACTAAATCCCGGCTAATTTCGGCATGAACGGCTTGCATAAAAGACACATCCAGCACCCAATCCGGATTAGTGGCAGAGGCAATGGCCAAATCGTAAGCCGACTTGATATTTCGAACGCGAATTTCATTGTCTTTAGCAATCTGCTCTGGCGGCAAATCCAGTACCGCCTCTGTTTGCGATTCAGAAAGTTCTGCTCCTTCTATCGTGTTCGTTCCATGAACAGACTGTACCAACACTTCCCGTTCAAGCTGATTTGCAACAGCAGACAAAGGCGATGAGACAAAACGCCTATGTGCGTCTTCGACGCGAATGAAAGTCAGCTCCAATTGACCGGCATCAAGACCGGTCTGAAATTGAAACGGACCAAATCGGTCGGTTTCGACTCGATGGACTAAATTGATTAATTCAAACATGTCGTAAATTATGACTTAACTTATGTCTTATGTAAACTTATATTAATTATATAAATATCAAATAGTTAAACATATAAATTTGTTATTTAGCCTTAATTTATGTCTCATATTATGA